>JBFFSW010000010.1:0-13668 GCA_041572195.1 Thiohalomonadaceae bacterium
GGTCGAGGATACGGCCGTTGCGGATGGTGATGTTCATGCTCATTCGGCTTCCCCTTCACTCTCCGGCTGGCGGCCCAGCACCATGGCCATCACCGCCATGCGCACGGCGATGCCGTTGCTCACCTGCTCCAGGATCACCGACTGCGGGCCGTCGGCCACCGCCGAGGCGATTTCCACCCCGCGGTTGATGGGCCCGGGGTGCATGACGATGGCGTCGGGACGGGCCAGCGCCAACTTCTCCTCGGTAAGGCCGTACTGCTGGAAGAATTCGGCGCTGCTGGGCAGCAGGGCGCCGTGCATGCGCTCCTTCTGCAGGCGCAGCATGATCACCACGTCCACATCGCGCAGCCCCTCGACCATGTCGTGGAAGACGTGTACCCCCAGGCCGCCGATGCCGGGTGGGATCAGGGTCTTGGGGGCGATGACGCGCACCTCGTGGGTGCCGAGGGTGGTGAGGGCGTGGATCTGCGAGCGGGCCACCCGCGAGTGCAGGATGTCACCAACGATGGCCACCCGCAGGCGGCTGAATTCCGGTCCCTTGTGGCGGCGGATGGTGAACACGTCCAGCATCCCCTGGGTGGGGTGGGCGTGGTTGCCGTCACCGGCGTTGATGACGCTGATGTGCGGGGCCACGTGCTGGGCGATGAAGTGGGCGGCGCCGGAGTCGGAGTGGCGCACCACGAACATGTCGCTGTGCATCGCCTCCAGGTTGTGCAGCATGTCCAGCAGCGACTCACCCTTGGAGGTGGCCGAGGTGGAGATGTTCATGTTGACCACGTCGGCGGAGAGGCGTTTGGCCGCCAGCTCGAAGGTGGTGCGGGTGCGGGTGGAGTTCTCGAAGAAGAGATTGACGATGGTCTTGCCGCGCAGCAACGGCAGCTTCTTCACCGCCCCGCCCTGGGGGATGAAGCTCTCGGCCAGGTCGAGGATCTCGCTCAGCAGCTGCGGCTTCAGCCCCTCGGTGGTGAGGAAGTGGCGCAGGCGGCCCTGACTATCCAGTTGCGGGTTAAGCATCTTCCCCCTCCTTGATCACCAGGCTCAGTTCGTCCGGGCCGTTGAGTTTGATCTGGCCGTCGGCCAGCTCCAGGCGCTCGCCCACCACGTCGGCGCAGATGGGCAGCTCGCGCCCGCCGCGCTCAACCAGCACCGCCAGGGTGACCGAGGCGGGGCGGCCGTAGTCGAAGATCTCGTTGAGCGCCGCGCGCACCGTGCGACCGCTCTGCAGTACATCGTCGACGAGGATGATGTGGCGACCGTCGATGTCGGTGGGCAGCTGCGAGGGCTTGACCTGCGGGTGCATGCCGATGCGCGAGAAGTCGTCGCGGTAGAAGCTGATATCGAGGGTGCCCAGCGGGCCGTTGAGCTCCAGCTGTTTGTGCAGCGCCTCGGCGATCCAGGCACCGCCGGTGTGGATGCCGATCATCAGCGTGTCGCGGCCGTCCAGGGCAGGCAGTCGCTCTTGCAGTTGCCGACCGATGCGCTCCAGCAGCGGGGCGACGGGTGGGGTTGGGCTCATACGTTCTTATCCGGTTTATCCAGCCAGGTTTGCAGGATCAGCTGGGCGGCCAGCCGGTCCACCTCGCCCTTGTTCTCGCGCTTGAGTTTGACCCCCTGCTCGGCGAGGCGGCGCTCCGCCTCCACCGAGGTGAGGCGTTCGTCCACGTGGTAGACGGGGAGATTGTACCTGCCGTTGAGTCGATTCCCAAAGCGCCGAGCCAGCTGGGTCATCTCGTGCTCCGTGCCGTCGAGGTGGCGGGGGATGCCCACCACCAGGGCGTCGGGCTGCCACTCCTCGATGAGGGCGGTGATGGCGGCCCAGTCGGGGCCGCCATCGATGTTCTTCAGGGTGATGAGCGGTGAGGCGGTGCCGCTGAACTCCTGACCGACGGCGACGCCGATGCGCGCCTGGCCGAAGTCGAAGCCGAGCAGGGTGCGTTCGCCCGCCACTTACGCGTGGCCCGCCTCGTGGGAGAGGCGCGCGAGGTCGATGCCGAGCAGGGCGGCGGCCGCCTCCCAGCGCTCCTCCAGCGGGGTATCGAAGATCAGGCGTTGGTCGACGGGGCCGCTGAGCCAGGCGTTGTCGGCCATCTCCTGCTCCAGCTGGCCGCCGCCCCAACCGGCGTAGCCCAGCGCCAGCAGGTAGCGCTCGGGGCCGTCACCGCGGGCGATCGCCTCAAGGATGTCGCGCGAGGTGGTGACCGCCAGGTCGCCGTCGATCACCAGGGTGGATTTCCACAGCCCCGCCGGGCGGTGCAGGACGAAGCCGTGCTCGGGCTGCACCGGGCCGCCCTCCAGCACCGGCAGCTCCAGGTCGAGGCCGGACAGGGTCTCCATGCCCATCTGCGAGAGCACCTCGGCGACGCTCAGATCCAGCGGGCGGTTGAGCACCAGCCCCAGGGCGCCGTCCTCGTTGTGTTCGCAGATGAGGGTGACGGTACGCGAGAAGTTGGGGTCCTCCAAGCGCGGCATGGCGATCAGCAGCTGGTTGCGCAGGGAGTTGTTCATCGGGTGCTCAGGCGGCTGCCGCTCTGGAACTGCCAGGTGCGCAGGATGTGCAGCACGTCGGTCTCGGCGCGGATCTCGGGGGTGAAGGCGGCGAAGGGGGCGGCCAGGCGGACGATGCGGATGGCGCCGTCATCCAGCGCCTTGATGCCGGAGGAGCGGACCACCTTGATGGACTCGATGTGGCCGTCGGCGCGAATGGCCACATCCAGCAGCAGGCTGCCGGAGAGGTTGCCGCTGCGCGCCTCGTCCGGGTAGTTGAGGTTGCCGATGCGCTCCACCCTCATGCGCCAGGCATCCTCGTAACCGGCGTACTTGTATTCGCGGGTGTTGGCGCCGATGAACTTGTGCCGGTCACGGCGGGCGTAGCTCTCCTGGCGCTGGCGGATCTCGGCGCTGAGGCGGGCGATCTCCAGACTGCGCTCCAGCAGCTCGGCGGCGTCGGCGGTCGGCTCGGGCAGCGGCTGCTCCTCGGGTGGGGTGATCGCGGCGCGCAGCGAGCTGTCGCGCTCGGTGGTGAGCAGCTCCTTGTCCAGGCTGGGGGGCGGGGTTTTCGGGGCGCTCTCCATCTGGGTCTTGGCGGCGTCCCCCTGCAGCTCCTCGGGGCGGGGGTTGGGCAGGGGGCTGGAGGGGCGCTGGGCCTCCTCCATCTCACCGGCGCCGCGCTGGTTCTGCTGGGCGAGGAAGTCGGCCTTCTCCGGCGCCTCCTCGTCGTGGGCGTGGACCAGGGTCACCTCCATGGAGAGCGGCGGCGGCTGTTCGTTCTTGCCGCGGGCGATCTCGAAGCCGACGCCGAGGATCACCAGGGCGTGCAGGGCGGCGGCGATGAACAGGGTCAGCCCCAGGCGGTCGGCGTTGCCGGGGTCGATGACGTGGGGGAGTTCGATGGAACTGTCGGCGGTGGCGCTCATGCGGCGATTATACCGTGGCGGCCTCCAGTTTGGCCTCAATGGCGGCGATCAGATCACCGGCGATGTCGAGGCCGTACTGGGCGTCCAGCTCGCGGATGCAGGTGGGGCTGGTGACGTTGATCTCGGTGAGGTAGTCGCCGATGACGTCGATGCCGACGAACATCAGCCCGCGGGCCTTGAGCTCGGGGCCGAGGTGCTCGCAGATCTCCCGGTCGCGCGCGCTCAGCTCGACGCCGACGCCGCGGCCCCCGGCGGCCAGGTTGCCGCGCAGCTCCCCCTCGGCGGGGATGCGCGCCAGGGCGTAGGGGATCGGCTCGCCGTCGACCAGCAGGATGCGCTTGTCGCCCGCGTCGATCTCGGGGATGAAGCGCTGCGCCATCAGGTAGCGGGTGCCGTGTTCGCTGAGGGTCTCGATCACCACCGAGGTGTTGGGGTCGCCCGGCTCCAGCTTGAAGATGGAGGCGCCGCCCATGCCCTCCAGCGGCTTGAGGATCAGCGCCCCGTGCTCGGCCTGGAAGGCGCGCACCTGCTCGGCGCGGCGGCTGACCAGGGTGGGGGCGCAGCACTCGGGGAACCAGGCGGTGAAGAGCTTTTCGTTGCAGTCGCGCAGGCTGTCGGGGCGGTTGACCACCAGCGCCCCGGCCTCGGCGGCCCGCTCGAGGATGGTGGTGGCGTAGATGTACTCCATGTCGAAGGGTGGGTCCTTGCGCATGAGGATGGCATCAAACTCCCCCAGCGGCCGCTCCTCGGCCTCGCCCAGCTCGAACCAGTGGTCGTTGTCGTCGAATACCTTCAGCGGGCGGCCCAGGCCGCGTGCCTCGCCGTCGCGCAGGAACAGGTCGCCCATCTCCAGATAGATGAGCCGCCAGCCGCGGCGTTGCGCCGCCAGCAGCATCGCCAGGGTGGAGTCCTTGTAGGGTTTGATGGTGGCGATGGGGTCCATCACCACGGCGAGGGTGCGGGCCATGCTTACTTATACCTCGGCGATCTCGCGGGCGGCGGCCAGTAGCGCCAGGCGGGCGATCACCCCGTAGGCGTAGAAGCGGTTGCGCCCGGCGTCCGGGTCCTGCTCGGCGTCGGGATTGTTGCAGGTCTCGGCGAAGGCCAGTGGCTCGAAGTGCATGCCGGGGGCGTTGAGGTTCTCGTTGACGCCGCGCCCGGTGTGCACCCGGTAGAAGCCGCCGACCACGAAGTGGTCCACCATGTAGACCACCGGCTCGGCCACCGCCTCGATCCCCTCCTTGTTCCAGGTCTCGAAGGAGTAGACCCCCTCCTGCAGGATCACCTGGCTCACCTGCTGCCCCTCCTTGGACTTGGCCATGCGCGTGCGCTGCTTGCGGTTGAGCTCGAACACCTGGTCCGGGTCGGTGATGGTCATGATCCCCATGCCGTAGGTGCCGGCATCGGCCTTGACCACGACGAAGGGCTCCTGCTCGATGCCGTTATCGGCGTATTTCTGCTTGATGGCCTCCAGCAGGGCGCGGGCGTTGCGAGCCACGCACTCCTCCCCCTCGCGCTGCATGAAGTCGATCTCACCGCAGTTGCGGAACAGCGGGTCGATCAGCCAGGGGTCGATATCCACCACCTCGGCGAACTCGGCGCACACCTCGCGGTAGTGGCCGAAGTGGGAGGATTTGAAGCGGTCCGACCAGCCCAGTCCCAGCGGCGGCAGCAGCGGCTGCTCGATGCCCTCGAGGATGGGCGGGCGGCCGCCGGAGAGGTCGTTGTTGAGCAGCACCACGCAGGGGAAGAAGTCGTCCACCCCGACCTTGTCCCCCTCGCGGCGCAGCGGCTCCAGGCTGAGGCGCTTGCCGGAGGGCAGCTCCAGCTCGGTGGGCTCCTCCAGGTCGGGGATCAGTGAGCCGATGCGCACCTCGAAACCGGCGCGGGCGATGAGGTCGCGCAGGGCGGCGACGTTCTCCAGATAGAAGGCGTTGCGGGTGTGGCTCTCGGGGATCAGCAGCAGGCGGGTGGCATCCGGGTGGATGCGCTCCATGGCCGACTGGATCGCCTGGATGGAGAGGCCGTCGAACTCCGGGTTGAGGTTGTTGAACCCGGCCGGGAAGAGGTTGGTGTCCACCGGCGCCAGCTTGAAGCCGGCGTTGCGCAGGTCCACCGAGGCATAGAAGGGGGCCGGGGTATCCTGCCACTGACGACGGAACCAGGCCTCGATCCGCGGCTGGTGTTCCAGCAGGTGGGACTCGAGCAGCAGCAGCGGGCCGGTGGGGGCGGTGGTCAGGTGGGGGACGGTCTGCAGGGTCTCGGCGCTCATAACGGGCTGGGGGGTCCTCGGCGGTGGGTCGCTTGATTAGCTTTTATATCACTCTTCCGCCTCCCGGTGAATTGTTGAGCATGTCGCTTGGACATGTTAGGCGGGGGCTTAGGGGCTATTGGAATGCGGGTGAAGAATGTGTTACAAGTGACGGAATTATATGGGGCGGAAAGCCCGAATAACGCTGAAAATAATAATTTTTAATGGGGTAGAGGGTGAGCAGTGAAGCAAGCCAGCCGGGTCTGAACGGCCTCAAGGTAATGGTCATCGATGACAGTAAGACCATTCGCAGAACAGCGGAGACGCTGTTGAAGAAGGAAGGGTGTGAGGTCATCACCGCCAATGACGGGTTCGAGGCCCTGGCCAAGATCGCCGATCACAACCCCGACATCATCTTTGTCGACATCATGATGCCGCGTCTGGACGGTTACCAGACCTGCGCCCTCATCAAGCACAACCAAAACTTCAAACAGACCCCGGTGATCATGCTCTCCAGCAAGGATGGGCTGTTCGACCGTGCTCGCGGGCGCATCGTCGGCTCCGAACAGTACCTGACCAAGCCCTTCACCAAGGAGGAGCTGCTGGGGGCGATCGAGGCGCACGTGCTCTCCGGGCGCGGCGAATAAATAAAGCCTTGGGAAAAGGCAATAATTAAAGCAAATCAATAAAGTAAGGGGATGCCACCATGGCGCAGGTACTGATCGTAGATGACTCTCCCACCGAGATTCATGTCCTGACTACCATCCTGGAGAAGAACGGCCACTCGGTCGATACCGCCAACTCCGGCGAGGAGGGGGTGGAGAAGGCCAAGGCCACCAAGCCCGACCTGATCCTGATGGACGTGGTGATGCCGGGCATGAACGGCTTCCAGGCCACCCGCCAGCTGACCAAGGACCCGGAGACCGCCTCCATCCCGGTGATCATCGTCACCACCAAGGACCAGGAGACCGACCGCGTCTGGGGCCTGCGTCAGGGGGCCAAGGACTACATCACCAAGCCGGTGGCCGAAGACGAGCTGGTGGAGAAGATCACCTCGGCGCTCGCCTCCTAACGGCGGAGCCCGTCCGTATGGAACTCCCGGATCACGATCCCATCCTGCTGCTGCTTGAGATCGAGGAGCGCAGCAAGCGCTTCGCCCATGGTCTTCCACAGCAGCTGGAGGTGCAGGCCACCTGGGACGGCCTCGGTATGCGTTTGGGCGAACTGCAACTGGTCGCCCCCATGGATGAGGTCTCGGAGGTGCTCACCCACGTCAACCTGACCCGTGTGCCCGGGGCCAAGCCCTGGGTGCTGGGGGTGGCCAACGTGCGCGGTACCTTGCTACCGATCATGGACCTTAAACGTTTCCTCGGCGGTGAGCCGACGACCATGGGTATGCGCAGCCGCGTGCTGGTGGTCAACCACCACGGCATCCTCAGCGGCCTGCTGGTGGACGGCGTGCTGGGCATGCGCCACTTCCTCGAGGAGGAGTTTCAGCAGGGCTTCGTCAGCGAGGAGGCGGGGCTGGCCGCGCACGCCCGCGGCAGCTATCGACACGGCGGCGAGCGCTGGGGGGTGTTGAGCCTCTACAGCGTGCTGGAGAGCCCGGAATTCATGCAGGTGGCCGCCTGAGGGCGGTGGATAACAACAAAACAATGAATCGGCCGGTGCGTCCGGCGCAAGAAAATCAGGCGTTCGCGCAGGAGTGGTTACTATGAAGTCTCCGAAATTCAAAGTCTCGGCCGAGGGCACCCGTGGACTGCTAGGCAATGTCGTGCTGCTGCTGATCTTCCTAGTGTTTATGGCGGGTACCTATATCTACCTTGGCATTCAGGATGGCCGTGACCGCGAATACCTGAACCTGGTCAGCCAGCAGCGCGTGCTCTCGCAGCGCATGACCACCTATGTGGGCCTGACCAGCCGCGGCACCCCCGCCACCCTGCCCGGTATCTTCAACCAGCTCGACGACTACCACACCCAGTTCGCCGATGCCTTCCGGCTGATCAAGGCGGGCAACCCCGACTCTGGCATGAGCCCTTCAAGCGACCCGGAGGTGATGAACTCCGTCAGTCAGGTCGACGCCCTGTGGAAGGAGTACGGCGGCCATGTCTCGACCATCCTCGAGAGCCGCGGCGTGGTGGTAGCGCTGCACAAGATCGCCAAGCTGATCAACGACGGTGAGGCGCAGCTTCTGGCGTTGGCCGATGAGGTGGCCGCGAGCATGGCCGACAGCGGTGCCTCGCAGGAGCAGGTCTACATCGCTACCCGCCAGTTGATGCTCTCCCAGCGTATCGTCCACAACGTGAACCGCATGCTAGAGGGCGGTGAGGGCGCGGTGACCGCCGCCGACCGTTTCGGCCGCGACTCGGCGCTCTTCGGCCGTATCATCCGCGCCCTGCTGGAGGGTGACCGCAACCTCAACATCAAGCAGGTGCAGGACGAAGACCTGCTCGAGCAGCTGGAGGAGCTGAGCGACTTGTTCGATATGATCGGCGCCCAGGTGAGCGGCATCCTCGAGCGCTCGCCGGAGATGTTCAAGGTCTCTGCCGCGCAGCAGGGGGCCATCTCCCTTAGCGACGCACTGCTGGCGGCGGTGACCGCGCTGGACAACAACTACCACCGCAGCATGGAGAACCGCACCTGGGACGCCACCGTAGCCAACATTTTCGGTATCGCGGCGCTAATGATGCTTATCTACCTCGGCCTTCAGCTGCATCGTGAGTCGCAGTCCCGAGTGGTCGAGACCGAGCGCCGTCGTCAGGAGATAGAGGAGGCCAACCGTCGCAACCAGCAGGCCATCATGCGCCTGCTCGATGAGATGGGCGACCTGGCCGATGGTGACCTTACCGTTAACGTTACCGTGACCGAGGATGTGACCGGCGCCATCGCCGACTCCATCAACTTCGCCATCGAGGCGTTGCGCCATCTGGTAGAGACCATCAACGACACCGCCGGAAAGGTGTCGGGCTCGGCGCAGTCGGCGCGGGCCACCGCCATCCAGCTGGCCGAGTCCTCCGACCACCAGGCGCAGCAGATCACCTCCGCCTCCACCGCGGTGAACGAAATGGCGGTCTCCATCGAAGGCGTGTCCAAGAACGCTGACGAGCTGGCCGAAGAGGCGCAGCGCTCGGTGGCCATCGCCAAGCAGGGTTCCGAGGCGGTGCAGAACACCATCCGCGGTATGGACACCATCCGCGAGCACATCCAGGAGACCTCCAAGCGAATCAAGCGACTGGGTGAGTCCTCCCAGGAGATCGGTGAGATCGTAGAGCTGATCAACGACATCGCCGAGCAGACCAACATCCTCTCGCTCAACGCCGCCATCCAGGCGGCCATGGCCGGTGAGGCGGGCCGCGGCTTTGCGGTGGTGGCGGACGAGGTGCAGCGACTGGCGGAACGCTCCGCCGACGCCACCAAGCAGATTGAGGCGCTGGTGAAGACCATCCAGACCGACACCAACGAGGCGGTGATCTCCATGGAGGAGTCCACTGCGGGTGTGGTCGAGGGTGCGCGCCTGGCCGAGGAGGCCGGTACCTCCCTGAGCGAGATCGACAACGTGTCCATCCACCTCGCGGAACTGGTTCAGAGTATCTCCGACGCCACCCGCCGCCAGGCCTCGGCCGCGGCCAACATCTCCGACACCATGAACGTCATTCAGGAGATCACCTCCCAGACCTCCACCGGTACCAACCAGACCGCGGAGTCCATCGGCCACCTGGCGAAGATGGCCGACGAGCTGAAGGATTCGGTGGCCGGCTTCAAGCTGCCCGAGTAAGGGCGGAGTCGACAAGCGATGGGTGATACAGCGCGGATGGACGTAGATGGCTGAACAATTCGACCTCAGCACCCTCAACTGGATTAAGGGGGAGATCGACGAGACGCTCAAACAGGCGCGTATCGCCCTGGAGAGCTTCGCCGAGGACCCCGACGACGAGCCGCAGCTGCGTTTCTGCGTCACCTATCTGCATCAGGTGCGCGGCACCCTGCAGATGGTCGAGCTGCTCGGCGCCGCCCAGCTTGCCGAGGAGATGGAGGCGCTGGCCAAGGCGCTACTCGAGGGCCACGTCAGCCACGCGGAGGATCGCTTCGAGGCGCTGATGCGCGCCATCCTGCAGCTGCCGGACTACCTGGAGAGCCTACAGTCTGGGCAGCAGGACAACCCGGTGGTGTTGCTGACGGTGATCAACGACCTGCGCCACGCGCGTGGCGCGGCGCCGTTGAACGAGGCCTACTTCTTCTCCCCCGACCTCAGCATCCACCCCTCCGACGAGGGATTCGGTGGCGCCGATATGGCGCCGCTGGCGGCCAAACTGCGCCCCTATTATCAGGCCGCCCTGCTCAAGCTGCTGCAGGACCAGGAGGTGGCCAAGGGGCTCTCCACCATCGCCGCGGTGCTGGAGAAGCTGCGCGCGGGCGCCTCCGAGCCCGCCACCCGCCAGTGGTTGTGGGTCTCCGCCGGTTTCCTTGAGGCCCTGGGCAGCCAGGGGCTGGCGCTGGATAACGCCACCAAGCAGCTGTTGAGCAAGATTGATCAGCTAATTAAGTTCCTCTCCGAGTCCGGCGAGTTCGGCCTGCGTGAGGAGACCATCGCCCGCCTCAATCGCGCCCTGCTCTACCACGTGGCCAAGGCCACCGATGGCGGTGAGCGGGTGGAGGAACTCAAGGGCGCCTTCGAGCTGCGCCGACTGATGCCCGAGGGCGAGGAGGTACAGCAGGTCACCCAGGCCCTGGGCGGCTTCAACGCCGAGCTGAAAAAGACCGTCTCCGCCGACATCATGGAGGAGCTCTCGCAGGTCAAGGACGTGCTCGACATCTTCGCCCGCAGCGAGCAGCCCACTCTGGAGAGTCTGGAGGGGATGGCCGAGAGCCTGGCGCGCACCGCCGAGACCCTGGGCCTGCTCGGCCAGGAGGAGCTGCGCGCCGATATCGCCTCCGAGGTCGGCGCCATCCGCACTATGCTGGAGGGCGGCGGCGAGGTCGACGATGAAACCCTGATGGGTATCGCCGGGGCGGTGCTCAGCGTGGAGACTGCGCTCAAGGATTGGGGCACGGTCAGCCCGGTTGAGAAGGCCGACGCCGACGACGAGCAGGTGAGCGAGGGTGGCCTGCAGGCCGAGGCCGAACACCAGCGGGTGGTGCGCCAGGTGATGAAGGAGGCCCGCGAGGACCTCATCCGCGTCCGCGAGGCGGTCAACCACTTCATCGGCGCGCCGGACAAGGCGGAGTTGCTGGAGCCGGTGCCCGGCCTGCTGCATGGCCTTATCGGCAGCCTCACCATGCTCTCCTACAAGCGCGTGGCCCAGGTGCTGCGCGCCTGTGGTGCCTTCATCGATGAACGCCTGGCGCGCGCCGATGCGCTGCCCGGTGAGGAGATGCTGGATGCCCTGGCCGACGCCATGATGAGCGTCGAGTACTATCTGGACGCCTTCGTCCAGAGCCGCGTCCACCCCGCCTCGGTGCTGGACGTGGCCGAGCGCGCCGTCGCCACGCTGGGCTTCGCGGTGGACGAATTGCCCGAGGCCGCGCCCGTTGAGGATGTGATCGCCGAGCCGGTGGCCGAGGTCGAGCCCGAGCTCGAGCCCGAGTCCGAGCCCGAGTCCGAGCCCGAGCCCGAGTCCGAGCCCGAGCCCGAGCCCGAGCCCGAGCCCGAGCCCGAGCCCGAACCGAAGGCCCCCGCTCCCACGCCCGCCGCGGCCCTGCCGCCCGAGGTGGACGAGGAGATCCTGGAGATCTTCATCGAAGAGGCCGAGGAGGAGCTGGTCAACATCGGCGCGCTGCTGCCGCGCTGGCGCAATGACACCGCCGATAGTGATGCCCTGAGCGACCTGCGCCGCAGTTTCCACACCCTCAAGGGCAGCGGTCGCCTGGTCGGTGCCGTCGACGTGGGTGAGTTCGCCTGGGCCTTCGAGAGCATGCTCAACCGGGTGATCGACAACACCATCAGCCACAGCGCGGCGATGTTCGACCTTATCGAACAGGCCGCCGAGGTGCTGCCGGGGCTGATCGAGGCCTTCCGTAGCGGCAGCGCCGCCCCCACCGAGGCGACCGAACTGGCGGAGATGGCCGAGGCCATCTGCACCCCTGGCGGGCTGGATGCGCTGATGGCGAAGCAGGCCGAGGCAGAGCCTGAGCCTGAGCCAGTGCCCGACGTTGAAGTTGAGCCCGTCGCCGAAGAGGTGCCGGAAGAGGTGCCGGAAGAGGCACCCGAGGCGATGGACCCGGTGTTGCTGGAGATCTACAGCAACGAGGCGATCGGTCACCTGCAGGTGCTCGACGACTACATCGAGAGTCACCGCGGCCTGGATCACGCCCGCGTCAACGAGCCGCTGATTCGCGCCCTGCACACCCTCGCCGGCAGCTCACGCATGGCCGGTGTGGAGGATGTCGCCGAGATCGGTTCCTGCCTCGAACGCTACGCCAAGGCGATACAGGCGGCGGGCATGACCCTCGACGGCGCCACCCTCGAGTTGCTGGAGGAGGCGGTCTCCTACATCCGCGCGAGACTGAGCTCCATGGCGGGTGAAGGCCCGGCGCCTGAGTTCGATGCCATGTCCCTGGTACTGGTCGAGCTGAATGACGCCGTCCTCGAACTGGACGCCGGAGAGGTGCACCCCGAGATGGGGCTGGCCGCGATCGAGGAGCCCGAGCTCGAGGAAGTCGAGGAGCTCGAAGCGCTCACCGCCGAACTGGAGAGCCTGGCCGACGAGTTGACGGTGGAGCCCGAACCAGAGCCCGAGCCCGAGCCCGAGCCCGAGCCCGAGCCCGAGCCCGAGCCAGTCGATGAGGATTACGACCCGGAGCTGATGGCCATCTTCCTGGAGGAGGGGGCTGAGATCCTCGATGCCAGTGAGGAGACCCTGCAGGCCTGGGCGGATAACCCGGACGAAAAGGGTTTGGTCGAGCAGTTGCAGCGTCAGCTGCACACCCTCAAGGGCAGCGCGCGCATGGCCGGGGTGAGCCAGATCGGCGACCTGAGCCACAGCCTGGAGTCCACCTTCGAGGAGGTGGTCGACGGGGTGCTGGAGCGTAGCCCGCGGATGATCGAGCTGCTGCAGCTCAGCCACGACCGTCTGGTGACGATGCTGGAGCAGGTACGCGACCGACGCCCGGTGGTCAATGGCGATGACCTCATCGAGCAGGTCAACGCCATGCGCGAAGGGCGTGAGATTGAGGTGGTGCCGGTGGTCGACGAGGCCCCGGTCGATGCCGACACCCTGCTGGTCGAGGCCCCGGAGCTGGATGCCGCGCTTGAGGGGCTGGAGCGGCTCGGTGACGCCTACGCGGTGTGGAAACGCGAGCAGGCCTCGCTGGCGCTGCTGGAGGCGCTGCAGTCGCGCCTGGGCGAGTTCAAGGTGGGTCTGGAGGGGCTGCATCTAGGTGATGCGCCCATCCTCTGCCGCAGCCTCGCCGACCTGCTGAACAAGGTGAAGGACGGCCATGTCGATGTCTCCGAGGAGCTGCTGAGCCTGTTCGAGCTGGGCCGTGATCGCCTGGCGATGCAGCTGCGTCAGCGAGGTGAGGGCGCGGCGCTGAGCGATAGCGCCGACCTGCGTGATGATATAGAGGGCTTGATTCGCCGCGGCCGCCTGGAGGCGCCCAGTAGCGTCGGCGCGACGGGTGGCGAGAACAAGCGCCAGGGGGGGCGCATCCAGCACGAGATGGTGCGCGTGCGCTCCGACTTGCTGGACAATCTGGTCAACTTCGCCGGTGAGGTGAGCATCTACCGCTCGCGCGTCGAGCAGCAGATCGGTAGCTACCGCTTTAACATCGGCGAAATGGACCAGACCCTGGATCGCCTGCGCGAGCAGCTGCGCCAGTTCGACATCGAGACCGAGGCGCAGATCGAGTCCCGCTACCACACCGCGGCAGAGGAGGAGCACGAGGAGTTCGACCCGCTGGAGTTCGACCGCTTCACCCACATGCAGCAGCTCTCGCGCTCGATGATGGAGTCGCTGGCCGACCTGCTCAGCATTGAGGACACCCTGCTCGACCTCAGCCGCGAGA
>JBFFSW010000011.1:0-13609 GCA_041572195.1 Thiohalomonadaceae bacterium
CAGACAAACCGGCTCGTGTTCAATACGGGGGGCAACGCCCGCGAGCAGCGACTTCAGCGCCGCGAGCAGTTGGCCGGTATTGATCGGGCAGCCGTGCAGCTCGAAGTCCACCTTGACGTGTTCGCTGATGGGTGTGGCGTGTTTCAGGGTTTCGATGAGATCCGGGCGGGCGTAGATGGCGCTCATCCACTCGTCACGCGCATCATCGAGGTTACGCAGGGCCTGCAGTCCACCGCTGGTGGCGCAGGCGCCGATGGTGATGAGCAGTTGGCTGTGCTCACGGATGGTCTGGATCCGCTCCAGCTCGTGGGGGGTAGAGATGCTGCCCTCGACCAGGGCGAGGTCTATCTCGGCCTCTTCGCCCTCCTCGGCCAGGTAACCGGCCTCGGCGAAGTGGGCGATCTCCACGCGGGAGGCCAGGGTCAGCAGGTCCTCGCCCAGATTGACGAGCGAGAGCTGGCAGCCGTCACAGGAGGAGAACTTGTGTACCGCGACCCGTGGCCTGTCCATTGTCTGCTTCATTCACCGTGGCCTTATGAAAATTCCGCCTTAATCTCCAGCACATCGGGGAGCGCATCAACAAACAGCGGAACCAGTTGGGGATCGAAATGCTGCCCCGCCTCCGCCTGAAGGAGTTCGACGGCCTTCTCCACCGTCCACGCCTCTTTGTAGGGGCGCATGGAGGTGAGGGCGTCGAAGACATCGGCAATCGCCACGATGCGGCCCACCCTGGGAATATCCTCGCCCGCCAGCCCATGCGGATAGCCCATCCCATTCCACTTCTCATGATGAGTCAGCGCCACCACCTTGGCCAGCTGCAACAGCTCCGAGGTGTCATCGCCGATAATCTCAGCGCCGATCACACAGTGCCGCTTCATGATGTCGAACTCTTCGGCGCTCAGCTTATCCGGCTTTTTCAGAATATGGTCGGGGATCCCTATCTTGCCGATATCGTGCATCGGCGCGGCGTTCATCAGCATCTCCGCCTCGCTCTCGCTCATACCGGCGGCCAGGCCGAGAATATGCGTGTACTTGCTCATGCGGATGACGTGCAGCCCGGTATCGTCATCCTTGTACTCCGCCGCCCGTCCCAGACGCTCGATAACCTGCAAGCGTGTCTCGTGCAGCTGCTGGGTCTGAATCTTGACCTTCCGGTCCAGCTCCCGGTTCTGATCGTGCAAGGCGAGCTGGGTACTCACGCGCGCCTTGACGATGGGTAGGCTGATCGGCTTGGTAATATAGTCGACCGCACCGAGCGCCAGCCCCTCGATCTCATCCTGTATACCGCTCTTGGCGGTGATGAAGATGATGGGGATGTGCCGGGTCGTATAGTCCGCCTTAAGACGGCGGCAAACCTCATAGCCGTCGATTCCCGGCATCATGATATCCAGGAGGATGATATCGGGTGGCGCGCCCTGCACGATCTTCAGCGCCATCTCACCGTTAATCGCCGCCTTGACGTGATAGCTGTCCTTTAAGGTCCCTACCAGCACATCGATGTTCTCAGGCGTGTCGTCAACGACTAATATCGTCTGTTTGTTATCGCCACTCACTTAACAGCCCCTTAGATTTTCAACGCCGCGCGCATCTTCTCGACGGACAACCGCGCCGCCTCGAAGTCATAACCGCCCAGCGCCTGTTCAAGTTCACCAAGAAGTTGCGTGTCCACCAGACCGCCCAGGGCTTCGTGGTTATTATCCAGCGTATCCTGTGCACCGGTGTCATGCTGTGAAACCTGTTGATACAGCGTATCGATGACGGCCAACACGTCATCCCTGTCCACGCCTTCAACCGCCTTCAGCTCCGGCGTCGGCAAGTCGACGAGGGCATCCATGACCTCGTCGAAGGCCGCCTTCATCACCTCACGATCAGCGGCCACATCACCCTCGCCCTTTATACTCACCTCTAGCATTACACAGGCCTGCTGCAAGCGAACGGCGCCGATATTACCGGCCACCCCTTTCAGGGTGTGCACCAGGCGCCCGGCCAGTTCAACGTCACCCGTGGACCACGCCACATCGAACTCATCAATAAAGTCTGCGTGCGTGGAGGCGAACTTACGCAGCAGCTTGAGGTACAGGCCCGTATCGTTCTGGGTATGCAACAAACCGAACTCCGTATCGATACCCCGCAACTCCGGCAGCCCGTCACTGCTCTTCGGCGTGGTCTCATCGCCGCCCCGTTCAAGCCGCGACGGAGTTATCCATTTGGCCATGACATGGAACATCGCGCCTACGTTAATCGGCTTGGCGATGTGGTCATTCATTCCGGCCTCGATCACCTTCTCCCGGTCACCGGCCATGGCATTGGCGGTCATGGCGAGGATCGGCAGCTCCCTGAACCGCTCCTGCTGACGCAGCTTACGGGTGGCCGTGTAGCCGTCCATTACCGGCATCTGGCAGTCCATCAACACGCCATCGAAGCTATCGCGATCCAGGGCATCCAGCGCCTCCTGACCGTCGCTCACCACCGTTACGGAGAGGCCGTTATTCTTCAACAGTGCCTGCGCCAGCTCCTGATTGACCTTATTGTCCTCCACCAACAGGATGCGGGCGCCACGCAGGTGGGCGACATCGGCGGCCATGCGCTTTTCGCGGCTGGTGACCCGCTTCTCCCTGACCACCTCGTGTCCCATCGCCATCATGATGGCGTCAAGCAGGCCGGAACGGGTCATCGGCTTGGTGAGGTAGCCACCGATACTCAGCCCTGATGTCGATGCCGGCGCCTCATCGTGGCCGTAGGGGCTGAGCATCACCACGGGCGGTCGCTCCGTGATGTGGGCGCTGGTCACCATAGCGCGCACCGTCTCCACACCGTCCATCTCAGGCAGCGTCTCATCCAGCAACACGAGCTGATAGGGGTCCTTGGCATCGGCCTCCTCCAGCATGCTCAGCGCCGTTTTTCCATCGTCTGCCAGCTCCACCCGCAGCCCCAGGCCGTCAAGCATATTGCCCAGAATCCTCCTGGAGGTGGCGTTGTCATCCACCACCAATACCCGCGAATTTTTCAGTTCCGCGTGACGTTGATCCGGCTTCTCGGCCTCGGCCCCCTGCCTTTCCAGTCGCACGGTAAAGTGGAAGGTGCTGCCCGCCCCCTGCTCACTCTCCACCCAGATCTCGCCATCCATCAATGAGACCAGTTTTTTGGAGATGGCCAGACCGAGTCCGGTACCGCCGTATTTTCGTGTCGTCGAACTGTCGCCCTGACTAAAGGACTGGAACAAACCCTGCTGCTGCGCGGGAGACATACCAACACCCGTATCGAACACCGAGAAGTGCAGTTTCACACTCTCCTCATCCTGCTCGACGGACTCGACGCCAACGACAATCTCACCCTGTTCGGTAAACTTCACTGCGTTATTGCCCAGGTTGATCAGCACCTGCCCCAGACGCACCGGGTCACCGACCAGGGTGACGGGGAGATCGGCGGGCAGGTCGAACATCAGCTCCAGCCCCTTCTCCTCCGCCTTCAGTCCAAGCAGGATGGCCAGGTGGTCGAAGACATCCTCCAGCTGGAACTCGACACTCTCCATCTCCAGCTTACCGGCCTCGATCTTGGAGAAATCGAGGATATCGTTGATGATCTCCAGCAGTGACTCGGCAGAGCGGTTGACCTTTTCGATGTAGTTACGCTGTTTGCGATCCAGGTCCGTCTGCAGTGCCAGGTGGGTCATGCCGATGACGGCATTCATCGGCGTACGGATCTCATGCGACATGTTCGCCAGGAAGTTGGATTTGGCACGCGTCGCCTCCTCGGCCGCATCCTTGGCCTTGGAGAGTTCATTCTGCGTTGCCTTCAGGTCGGTAATATCGATGACCCAGCCCAGAGTGCCATCCTCACCCTGATAGTCGATGATATCGAAGGTCATCAGCATGTCGCGGATATCGCCGTTGGCGCCATACAGCCTCGCCTCATGGTTTCGCACGATGCCCTCGAGGCGAATCTTTTCCATGATGAGGCTGCGCTCGTCCGGGTCCACATACACTTTGTTGGGGTCGTCGCCCACCGCAAGGCCCAGGAGCTCCGTCATCCGCGGATTGACGAAACGCACCTCGCCCCCCTGAGTGATGGCCACACCGACCGGGCTGGCGTCCAGAATGGTCTGCAGCTGTTTGCGTTCGACCTGAAGGCGTCGCTGGGCCTCCCTGCGTTCGGTGATATCCTTGAACATCACCACCGAGCCAACGATGACTCCTTCCTTGCGCATCGGCACCGCCGTATACTCCACCGGGAAGTTACTGCCATCCTTGCGCCACAACACCTCGTTATCGATGTCGTGTGTTTCGCCATCCCTGAAGGCGGCGCGCATGGGGCAATCCGACACCTCGTAACGGCTGCCATCGGCATGGGCATAGTGAACCGCTTCGTGCATGGCAATGCCGACCAACTCCTCCACCTGATAACCCAGCATCCTGGCGGCGGCGCGGTTGCAGAAGCTCACCTTGCCGGAGGTATCGAGGCCGAAGATCCCCTCGCCTGCGGACTCGAGGATCAACTCGTTGCGCTCCCTCGCCTCTTCGGCCTGCCGCCTGGCCGCGCTGAGCGCCTCCTCCGTCGCCTGCTTGCGCTCCGCCTCGCGTTTCTTGTCGATGAAGACGCCGTAGGCGGAGACGAACGGCTGCAGGAAACTCACCAGCTCGTCGTCATAACCTCCGACGCGATTGGCGACCCCCATCATGCCGACCAAGGTCCCATCCGCCCCCTTGATGGGCAGTCCGAGGAAGGATTCCAGCGGCGGATGCCCCTCCGCCCTGGGGTAACCACCGCGGCGGGGATCGCCCTCCGGGTCATTGGCGATGACCACATCACCGCTGGTGACGACACTGCCCAGCAGGTTGTTCAGGTTGTGGAACTCGATCCCCGTCTCCCGGTGCTCTTCGTACATCCGGCGGGTCTCTTCGTTCCAGGCGATATTCGTCAGCGCATGGGTATGCAGAAACGGCGTGCCATCGCTTGCGTAGCGCAACTCGCAGATCAGGCCGTAGGCGCTCTGTGACAGTTCGCACAGGTCAGCCAGCGCCATCGCGCACCAGTCGTTGGAGATCCCCTGACTGAGAAAACTCTTCTGCATACGGCGCGTCGCCTCCAGCAGGCGGTTCTTCATCGCCAGCGCCTGCGCCGCCTCCCTGGCATCGGTGATATCCTCGGTCATCGCCACGAAGTGGGTCACGCCGCCGACATCGTCAAGCACCGGCGCAATGGAGAGGCTTCCCCAATAGAGTTCGCCGTTCTTCTTGCGGTTGCGGATCTCGGAGCGCCAGACCTTACCGGCCAGAATGGTCCGCCACATCTCCTCGTACTGCCCTGGCGGCGTCTCACCGCTCTTGAGGATACGAGGATTACGCCCAAGGACCTCATCCTCCTGGTAGCCGGTCAGTTCACTAAAGGCGGGATTGACGTGTTCGATGTTGCCGTCGATATCGGTGATGACGACACACAGCGGGCTCTGCTCCACCGCCTGAACCACCTTGCGCAGCTCTTCCGTGCGCTGGTCGACAAGCCTCTCCAGGCGCAGTTTGACTCGTCCACCCAGCCAGGCGCTGAAGCCGGTCAGGACAAGCGCCATCAAAATCGCCAAGCCCATGGCCCCCATCACCTGGGCACGCATGACTCGATAGGGGGCTAACGCCTCATCGAGATCCATTTCAGTCGCCAGCCCGATGCCCAACTCCTCTTCCCACATCCAGCTGCCAATAACCGTTACGCCCCGGTAGTCACGGTACCCCTCTATATTTATCCCGGAGCGCCCCTTTACCACCTCCGCGGCCATCAGGGTCAACGGCCACTCGTTGCGGGGCTTTAAGGGGGAGTAACCCCTGCTGAGAGCACCACCAGGATCGGTCACTCTATGGTCAATGAGCGCATCATGCATCTCTTCGTTAAACTCACCGTGCTCGGTTTTAAATCGAGAGCGGGTCAGCAGCCGTCCATATCGGTCAAGCGCATAGGTCTCACCGCTCTCACCCGGACGTCCCGCCTGCGTTACATGGGAAAACTCCACGGCCGGGTCGTAACGTAGGGTGAATACCGCGATCAGCTTACCGCTTCGGTTATACAGGGGTGAGGCGATAAACATCGCCGGCGCACGGTGTGCCACATGGCCTTCTTTATCCGTTAGCGGTACATCCGAAATGATGGGTGGTATGAACACCGTCTCTCCGGCAAAGGCGCGGTCCATCAGGTCGCCACGTTGCTGAGCGATCAGATTCATGCGTCCGGTATTTGAGTCGCGCAGTGAGGCCACATTTATGCGATCCGGTGCAATGATGAAAATCCCATTGGCATTGATGCGCTGTAGCCGTGGCTCCGCCCATTTGCGAAGACGCTGTGTCGTCGGGTCGGCAATCAGTGTCTCTACATTCCGTGAAAGCGCCAACAAATGCTCAGCCGCCACGACCAATTCCGTGTCGTTGGCCAATTCGAGGATGTGCGCGCGCCGACCAACCATCCATGTCCGCATTGCCTGATGAACGGATTCGTTGATGCTCGACAGCTGTTTGCCGGTGTCATCACGCAGCTGATCCTCTAGCTGTTTGAGCGAATACCACGCTAGTCCGAACACGCTAACCAGGAACAGAATCACGCTCATGACCACGTAGCGACGCAGGGCGAATGGGAGGAACCCGACATCCTTCTTCATGACCCTTAAATACCTCAGCAGCGCAGGCATCGACAGCAGTAACAACACGACCACAGCTGCGGCCAACCACAAGTAAGCCTCACTCGAAGATGCCGTGAACGCGTCCTCCGCCCTGGCAGCGGGGCTTAATACCAGGGTGGAGAGTAGAGTCAGAATTTCTCTTGGCTTCATCGTGCGCAATGTCTTCGCCTTCTATATCCCTTTTACCCTCAGTAGGGACTCGATTTCCGGATAGCTGAAGACCGGGCCGTCCTTGCAGACGAACTTCGCCCCCAGCTGGCAGTGGCCGCAGCGGCCCAGGCCGCACTGCATGTTGCGCTCCAGGCTGAGGTAAATGGAGCCCGGCGCGTGACCGCGTTCGATCAGTGCCTCGGCGCTGGCCTTCATCATCCCCTCGGGGCCGCACATCATGGCGATGGTGTTATCGACATCCAGCGCCGCCTCCTCGAACAGGCCGGGTACGCGGCCCACATGCCAGGGCCAGTCGGCGGCCGGTTGACTGGCGGCCAGTTAGACATCGACGTTCTCCAGCCGCGCCCAGGCGTTGTAGCGCTCGCGCCAGATGAGGTCGTCGCTGTGGCGCACCCCCTGCATGATCACCAGGCGGCCATAGCGCTCACGGCGACGCAGGATGTAGTTGATGGCGGCGACCACCGGCGCGCAGCCCAGACCGCCGGTGATGATCGCCACCTCGCGCCCCTCGGCCTCAGCCAGCGGCCAGCCTTTACCATAGGGCCCGCGCAGGCCGAGGCGATCGCCCGCCCTCAGCGCCTGCAGACCGCGGGTGACACGACCGACGGCGCGAATGGTGTGGTCCACCATGTGCTCGTCCTCGGGGTCGGAGACGATGGAGATGGGCACCTCGCCCACCTCCGGCAGGTAGAGCATGTTGAACTGCCCCGGTTCGAATGAATACGCGGCATGCACCGCCGGGTCGCTGAAGCGCAGGCGCAGGGTGAAGATGCCGGGGCTCTCCTCGATGCGCTCGACCACCTCGACGCTATGCGGAAGCATGGTCGCCCTCCAACAACTTGCGCGCCTCGGCGGTGATATCGATGCCCACCGGGCAGCCGCTGATGCAGCGACCGCAGCCGACGCAGCCGGAACGGCCGTACTGTTCGTGCCAGCCGATCAGCTTGTGGCTGAACCACTGGCGATAACGCTCGGCGGTGGTGCCGCGCACCGGGATGCCATGCAGCTCGGAGTGGCCGGGCATGAAGCAGGAGTCCCAGCGGCGCAGGTGCAGACTCTCGCCACCGGCCAGGGTCGGCTCATCCTCCTCACGGTGGCAGAAGCAGCTGGGGCAGAGGGCAGTGCAATTGCCGCAGGCCAGACAGCGCTCGGCGGTGGCCGCATCGGGCAGGGTGTAATCGCGTCCGGCCAGATGAGGCATACGCCCCTCACCGACGGATAGGCTCGCAGGCTCGACATCCACCCACGGCAGCTCCCAGCCCTCCAGCAGGGCCTCCCCCGCCTCGCTGCCCGCGCGCAGCAGGTAGCCTTCGTCCAGCTCGCTCATGGCCAGATCGTAGCCGCTCTTCGCCTCGGGGCCATCACCGGTGGCGGAGCAAAAACAGGTATCGGCGGGGTGGGTGCAGTCGACGGCGATGAGAAACAGGGCATCGCGCCGCGCCTGGAAGTGGGCGTCGCCCTCGAAGTGGGCCTGTTGCAAGGAGAGCGCCGCCAGATCACAGGCGCGCACGCCGATGACGGCGGTGGGCTGCACGCGCGGCGGCACCTCTTCAAAGCTGCCCCCTTCGCGCATCCGCCACAGCGGCTCCTCGGCGGCGAAGCTCAGCGGCTTGAGCCCCTGGGCGGCATTGGCCCAGGCAAAGTGGCGGTGAGCGTCGTCGCGCGGCAGCTGTTCGGGGGATTCGATGGGGCGATAGGCGATGACACCGTCGTGAAGCCGTGGTCCCAGCAGCATGTGACCCGCGGCGCGCAAACGCTCGAAGAGCTGCGCCAATGATCCACGTTGCAGAAAGAGATGCTCGGACATGGCCCCAGCTTAGCAAAAAAAAACCCCGCCGAGGCGGGGTTTCTCTTGCCGTAATCACCGGGGTTTAACCGGGGACGACGTTGCTCGCCTGCAGACCCTTGGGGCCATCGGTGACGTCGAAGGTCACTGCCTGACCCTCTGCCAGGGTACGGAAGCCGTTGCCCTGAATCGCCGAAAAGTGAACGAACACGTCGTCGCCGCCGTCGGAGGGAGCGATGAAGCCGAAGCCCTTGGACTCGTTAAACCATTTAACCGTTCCGGTAGCCATACTCTTTTTCCTCAGTACTCTATGTTGATTGTGCTACAGAAGGAGAGGGTGTTTACGGCTGATTCGTTCTGAAACTGACCTGTGAACATCATCCATTACTGCAGTATCTGTCAGTATAGACCGGTAATTGTGACGATTGCCAGAACTAATTGTTACGCTTTTTCGAGGCCTTATAGCCCCATTAAGGGGCCCCATTCAGCCCCGTAGATAGTCGCTGGCGAACAGTCGCGCGCGCAGCAACTCCAGGCCGTCGTCGACATCCTCCACCGCGGTGATCAGCGCCTCGGGGCAGTAGCTAACCTCGATGTACTGGCCGATGAGATTGCCCTCCTCGTCCAGGTGCTCCAGCCACCAGATCCCGGGGATAGCGCTCTGACTCACCTCGATGGTCACCCCCTCGTCCAGAGCCACCGCGGCGCTCACCCCGCCCTCGCCCAGCACCTCGTGCAGGCGTTCGTGATCCCAGCTGGAGAGGGGAATGGCGCGCAGGTCGATCATGCTCGGCTGATCGCTCCTGAGCAGTTCGCGCATCAACTCCGGCAGCTGACGGAGCAGCGCCGAGGCGTTCTCGCCACGGCTCTCCACCGTCAGCGGCTTGAGCAGGCGCAGCTCCTCCTCGCGCTCGCTCATGTCCGCTCCCTGTAGCCTGATAGCCAGCGCCAGAGCAGGCCGCTGGGGCGCTCCTCACCGCTGCGGATGTAGTGCAGGGCGTTGTTGTTCTGCAACGCCCAGGCCATACGTTCGGAGACCCGCTGGGCGCCGCAGAAGAGCAGCTCATCCCCCATCAGCAGCTGCATATCGTCCTCCGGCAGCAGGCGCCAGTCGCCGTCGCGCTTGAGCGCCAGGAGCAGACAGGGCAGCCGCTCCTCGCGGTTACGTGCATCGCGCAGCAACTGCTCCAGGCAAACCGCCTTACCCTCATCCAGCATGCCGTAGACGGCCGGGGCATCCTGCATGTCGATGCGACATGACCAGATCTCCGGCACCTGATCGCCGGTCACCGCGCTGATGCGACTCACCAGCAGGTTGGACCAGTCATTGCTCAGGCCGCGCACCCGCTTCAAAAAGCCATTCAGCAGCGGCGTGGTCAGCAGCGCCAGCAGGTCGCGGGCGATGATCTCCGAGCGCTGCATCACCAGGTCCAGCCTGGCCGCCTGGAAGATATCGTCGTTGTCATGGCGATTCTGGCGGGCGACGGTGAAGAGGTCCGGCTTGAGGGCGCGGGCGGTGATCATGATGGAGAGGTTGTTGGTGTCGTCGTCGGTGCCGGCCACCACCCCTGCGGCCTTCTCTATGCCCGCCTCCAGCAGGGTGGCCGCCTCGGTGCCGCGACCGGCGACGAACTCCCCCTCCAGGCCGGTGCCCACCGGGTCCAGCTCGATGATATGGGTCTCCACCCCCTCGGCGTCCAGGCGAGTCTTCACCGCCTTGCCGAAGCGCCCGTAACCGCACAGCACCCAGGTGCCGTGGGGCGGGTAGAGCGGTACGCTCAGCTGCGTGCCGGGCACGCCGGTCAGCCACTCGTGCAGCAGATAGGCACCGGGGGCATGCAGGGCCAGGGCCAGACGCACGGCGAAGGTGTCGTAGGGGTTGATGATGTGGTCGGTGCCGAAGGAGTCCATATTGGCCACCGCGTCATGGGTCTCGGCGCGGCACACCACCGGCATCCCCGGGCGCAGCAGCTTGGTGGTAATGGCGATCTTGAGGTTGACCGCGTCGTCGTCGGTCAGCGCCACCACCCCGGCACAGTGACCGCTCAGCAGCCCCGCCTCCTTGAGGGTGACGGCGCGGGCGGCGTCGGCGCACAGCCCCGGCACGTACATCCCCAGGTCCTCCAGCTCCAGCTCGTTGACCCGATCCTGATTCCAGTCAACCACTACCGAGCGCAGGCCGCGGCGCGAGAGCGCGCGCACCAGCAGGCTGCCGGTGTCGCCGTAGCCGCAGACCACGTAGAAGGGCTCGCGCATGCGCCGCACCGAGCGGGCGAAGGCGTTCTCCCCCACCGCCTGGCGGAAGGCGGGCTCGCCGATGAGGGAGAGGATCTTGCCGATGGCGTAGAGCCAGGCGATCACCGTCAGGTGGATGGCCACCACGGTCCACATCCGCTGGGCATCGGTGAAGGCGTAGGGGATCTCACCAAAGCCGATGGTGGTGGCCATGTAGCTGACGAAATAGACCGCATGGAAGAAGCCCATGCGCACCGGGTTGCCCTGCTCATCGGCGCCGGGGATCAGCACCATGCCGATGATGGAGATGGTGTAGGCGGCGATGATCACCAACAGCGGCGCGCGCATGCGCCGCAGGATGAGGAAGACGATCTTTTCCATTAACGGCGCAGGTTGACCGTCTCGATGATCAGCAGCACCACCGAGGTGATGTTGGCCAACAGCGCACCGCCGGAGAGCGAGACGATGCTGCCCATCACCGAGGGTTCGAGGCCGCTCATAGTCACGTACACCGCCACCCCCCAGACCACCGCGGCGATGATCAGCTGCAGGTCGGCCACCAGGGAGGTGGCCAGCAGCACCGCGCCCATCTGCGTGCGGTCACCGAACTTGAGCACGGTGGCGATGAGGTTGACGATGATGGCGGCGAACAACTCATATTCGTTGTGGTGCGCCGGATTGTCGAAATCACCGATAAAGAAGCCGAAATTCAGGGTCAGGGCCAGGACGATAAAGAAGCCGAAGACCACCTTTTCCAGATTCATGCACACCCCCACGCTTGGCGTTTGTTGTTGTCTACCCCCGCATCATAGCACCACTTGAAATGCGCCAACGGCGGACAGACAATGGGGGCATGAATAGTTCCTCCCCCTACATCTTCGATATCGATGAGGCCGAGTTCCAGAGCCGGGTCATCGAGGCCTCCCACCAGCAGCCGGTGATGGTGGACTTCTGGGCCGACTGGTGCGGCCCCTGCCTGGCCCTGGGGCCGGTGCTGGAGCGGGTGATTCCGGAGTACGAGGGACAGGTGCTGCTGGCCAAGATCGACGCCGACGAGAACATGAAGCTGTGCGGCCACTACCGCCTGCGCGGCTTCCCCACGGTGCTGATGTTCGTCGACGGCGAGGAGGTGGAGCGCTTCAGCAGCGCCCACCCCGCCCCCTTCGTGCGCGAATTCATCGACCGTCATCTGCCACTTTAAGGCAGGACTAACGGGCTAGGGTCTATAACTGACTTATGCAGAAACAAGCCCAACTCATCGACCGCGCCGTACTACAATCCCTGCACGGACTGGCCGAACTCAAGCCCGCCGACTTCAACGAGCTGGCCGCCAAGACCTTCATCGAGGAGTGCCTGCCGGGGCGGCGGCTGTTCAGCCGCGGTCGCCGCGACAACTGGGTCTTCTTCCTGCTGGAGGGGCGCCTGCGCCTGGACGGCCCCGGCAACCAGAGCCACGCCATCGACGCCGGGGAGGAGCAGGCGCGCCAGCCACTGGCCCCCGGCCAGCCCCGCCAGTGCAGCGCCACCGCCGAGGGGCATGTACGCTTCATCCGCATCGACGCCACCCTGCTGGAGGTGCTCTCCGGTGAGCTAAACGACGAAAGCTACCGCCTGGAGGAGTACTCCAGCGACGACGAGCTGCCGCAGAACCGCCTCTTCTACGCCATCTTCCGCGACTTCATGGAGGATAAGCTGGAGCTGCCGGTGCTGCCGGAGGTGGCCTTCCGGGTGCGCGAGGCGATGCGCGACCCGGAGTGCGGCGCCGACAAGGTGGCGCGCATCATACAGATGGACCCGGTGGTCAGCGCGCGCCTGATCCAGGCGGCCAACTCCCCCCTCTACGGGGTCGAGACCCCCATCATCAACACCCGCGGCGCGGTCACCTACCTGGGGCTGGAGACCACCCGCAACCTGGTGATGAGCTACACCCTGCGCCAGCTCTTCGAGACCCCATCCAGGCTGCTCAAGGATCGTATGCTGGAGCTGTGGCGCCACAGCGCCATGACCGGCGCCATCGCCTACGTGCTGGCGGGCATGACCACCGGCCTGGACCGCGACCGCGCCATGCTCCTGGGGCTGCTGCACGACATCGGCTCGCTGCCGGTGATCCACTACACGGCCCACCACCTGGAGCTCTATATCGACCCCACGGCCCTGCAACCGGCCATCGACGCCCTGCGCGGTCAGGTGGGGGCGATGGTGCTGCGCTCCTGGGGCTTCACCGACCAGACCGTCGGCGTCATCCTCGAGGCGGAGAGCTGGCAGCGCGACCCGGACGGCCACGCCGACTACACCGACCTGGTACTGCTGGCCCAGGCCATCGAGATGGGTGAAACCTGGGATGACGGCGAACGCCCACCGCTGAACGAACTGCCCGCCTTCGCCAAGATCGCCCACGGCAAGCTGGACGATGAGCTCATCGCCGAGATCATCGTCGAGGCGCGGGAAGAGGTGGCCGATACCTTGCGGTTGTTGGCTTAACGCCTCTCCCTCCACCCCCACCACCACTTGTGCAACTCCATCGCCAGCAGCACGCTGAGGGCGATCCCCAGCAACTGCCACCACAACTCGAAGCTCACCGGTTGCAGGTGCAGCACCTCGCGGATACCGGGGGTGTAGAGGGCGCCGATGTGAATCAGCTGGGCGGCGACGGTGCCGAACAGCAGCAACGGATTGCGTAACGGGCTGTGACGCAGCAGGCTGCGGCTCTCCGAACGGCTGTTGAACACCTGCACATTCTCGAACAGCACCATCAG
>JBFFSW010000012.1:0-13574 GCA_041572195.1 Thiohalomonadaceae bacterium
ACCCAAGCCCGAGCCCAAGCCCGAGCCGCAACCGGTTGCTATTGAGCCGGCGCCAGCGCCCAAGGTCCAGCTGCGCCCAGACTACCCTGAGCGCTATGTGGTGGTGAAGGGCGACACCCTGTGGGACATCTCGGCGATGTTCCTCAAGGACCCCTGGCGCTGGCCCGAGGTGTGGCAGAAGAACCCGCACGTGACCAACCCCCACCTCATCTACCCCGGTGACATCCTCACCCTGGTCTACGGCGCCGACGGCCAGCCGATGATCACCCTGACCCGTCCCGGCCAGGTGATTACCGAGACGGTAGAGGCGGGCGTGCCGGTGGTCAAGCTGAGCCCGGAGATGCGTATCGAGGAGCTGGCTCAGGCCATCCCCACCATCCCCAGCGACGCCATCAGTGCCTTCCTCAACCGCCCGCGGGTGCTCAGCGAGGAGGAGCTGGAGACCGCCCCCTACATCGTCTCCAGCCCGGATGAGCATCTGGTCATCGGCGCCGGTAATAGTATCTACGTGCGCAATATGCAACGCACCGACCTCAGCACCTACCTGGTGGTGCGCCCCGGCCGTACCTACGTCGACCCGGAGAGCGACGAGGTGCTGGGCTACGAGGCGATCTATCTGGGTGAGGCCCGGGTGCAGCGCTACGGCGACCCCGCCACCCTGCACCTGATCACCTCCACGCGCGAGATCCTGCCCGGCGACAAGCTGATGCCGGTGGGTGAGGATATTGTCGAGCAGAGCTACTTCCCGCGGGTGCCCGAGGAGGATGTCCAGGGTCACATCATCCACGTGGTGGACGGCGTGGTGCGCATCGGCCAGTTCCACGTGGTGGTGCTTGATCGTGGCCGCCAGGACGGCCTCTCTCGCGGCCACGTGCTGTCGGTGATGCAGCGCGGCCAGACCCTCCGCGACTACCGCGGCAAGGGCTGGTGGTCCGAAGAGGTGACCATGCCCGATGAGCGCGCCGGTGTACTGATGGTGTTCCGCGTCTTCGAGCGGGTCAGCTACGCCCTGGTGATGGACGCCACCCGCACCATGCGCCTGCTCGACAGGGTAAAGCGGCCCTAACCCGCCGCACCCCACGGCGCCATGGATGAGCTGCGCCGCCAACTGGCCCTGCTGCGGGCCCCCGGCGTCGGGCCGCGGCGGCGGGTCGAGCTGCTGCGGCGCTATGGCGACAGCGACACCCTGTTCCGGCGCGCCCCCAGCGACAACGAACTCAAGCCCGCCCTGCGCGACTACTTCGCCGCCCCCGACTGGGCGGCGGTGGAGGCCGATCTGGCCTGGCTGGAGGCCCCAGGCCGCCACCTGCTGCAACCGGGCGGCGACGACTACCCACCGCTGCTGGCCGAACTCCCCGATGCCCCGCTGCTGTTCGTCCACGGCGACCCCGCCCTGCTCGCCGAACCGCAACTGGCGATGGTCGGCAGCCGCAACCCCAGTCGCCCCGGCGAGGAGACCGCCCGCGACTTCGCCCGCCACCTGAGCCGCAGCGGCCTGGTGATCACCAGCGGCCTGGCCCTGGGGGTGGACGCCGCCGCCCACCGCGGGGCGCTGGACGCGGGCGGTCAGACCATTGCGGTGATGGGCACCGGTCCCGACCGCATCTACCCGGCGGCCAACCGCGAACTGGCCCACGCCATCGTCGATGGCGGTGGCGCCCTGGTCAGCGAGTTCCCCCCTGGCACCGCCCCCAAGGCGGGCCACTTCCCACGTCGCAACCGCATCATCAGCGGCCTCAGCCTGGGGGTACTGGTGGTGGAGGCGGCGCTGAAAAGCGGCTCGCTGATCACCGCCCGGCTGGCGATGGAGCAGGGGCGCGAGGTGTTCGCCATCCCCGGATCCATCCACAATCCGCTGGCCCGCGGCTGTCATCGGCTGCTGCGCGACGGGGCGAAACTGGTGGAGAGTGGCGCCGATGTGATCGAGGAGCTGGCCCCGCAGCTGCGCGCCCTGCTGGCATACGAGACAGCCGAGGATCCCCCGGAGGGGCCCCCGCTGGCATTGGATAGTGAGTACTTACAACTTCTCGAGACCATGGGCTACGAGAGCGCACCTATCGACACCCTGGTGGAGCGCAGCGGATTGACGGCGGAGGCCGTTTCCTCCATGCTGTTGCTGCTGGAACTACAGGGCCTGGTGGCCTCAGTGCCGGGTGGCTACCAACGCACCGGCAAGAGTTAGGTGAATATGAAGCAAGATTTGTTCGACATCCTGATCTACCTGTTCGAGAACTACGTCTACGAGGACGGCGAACTGGGTCAGGACCGCGACAGCCTGCGCGATGAGCTGATGCGCGCGGGCTTTCGCAAGCCCGAAATCGGCAAGGCCTTCGACTGGCTCGAGACCCTGGCCGAGATGAATTACGACCCCCAGGCGCTGCCGCTGGAGGCCAACCGCTCGATCCGCATCTACTCCGACGAGGAGTGCGAGCGTCTCGATACCGAGTGCCGGGGCTTCCTGCTGTTCCTGGAGCAGATGGGGGTGCTCGACCTCGCCACCCGCGAGATGGTGATCGACCGGGTGATGGCGCTGGAGAGCGACGAGGTGGACCTGGACCAGCTCAAGTGGGTGATCCTCATGGTGTTGTTCAACCAGCCCGGCCGCGAAGAGGCGGTCGCCTGGATGGAGGATCTGGTACTCGACGAGGCGGTGGGCATGCTGCATTGAGCCGCGCCCGCCACCGTTACGTAACCCCAATGCCCGCAGTGATGCGGGCATTGCTCGTTTAGACCAATAAAACTATGACAAGCCTGGTAATCGTGGAATCGCCGGCCAAGGCGAAGACCATTAAGAAGTATCTCGGCAAGGGCTTCGAGGTCCTCGCCTCCTATGGTCACGTGCGCGACCTGCTGCCCAAGGAGGGCGCGGTGGACCCGGCCAACGGCTTCGCCATGAAGTACCAGCTGATCGATAAGAACAGCCGTCATGTCGACGCCATTGCCAAGGCCCTGAAGAAGGCCGACCACCTCTACCTCGCGACTGACCCGGATCGCGAGGGCGAGGCCATCTCCTGGCACCTGCTGGAGATCCTGCGGCAGAAGAAGCTGCTCAAGGACAAGACGGTTGGCCGTGTGGTCTTCCACGAGATCACCAAGCGCGCCATCAACGAGGCGGTGGAGAACCCGCGTGAGCTCTCCATGGACCTGGTCAACGCCCAGCAGGCGCGCCGCGCCCTGGACTACCTGGTCGGCTTCAACCTCTCGCCGCTGCTGTGGCGCAAGATCCGCCGCGGCCTCTCCGCCGGGCGCGTGCAGTCGCCGGCGCTGAGGATGATCGTCGAGCGCGAGCTGGAGATCGAGGCCTTCACCGCGCGCGAGTACTGGACCATTGAGGCGGACCTGAGCTCCAGCGGTCAGAACTTCTCCGCCAAGCTCTCCCACCTGGGTGGCGAGAAGCTCGGCCAGTTCAGCATCGACGACACTGAGAAGGCCCACGACGCCGAGAAGGCGCTGCTCGACGCCGCCTCAGGCAAACTTACCGTCGCCAAGGTGGAGAAGAAGCAGCGCCGCCGCAACCCGGCCGCCCCCTTCACCACCTCCACCCTGCAGCAGGAGGCCTTGCGCAAGCTCGGCTTCTCCGCTCAGCGCACCATGCGCACCGCGCAGCAGCTGTATGAAGGCATCGACATCGGCGGCGAGACCGTCGGTCTCATCACCTACATGCGTACCGTCTCGGTCAACCTCGCCCAGGAGGCGCTGGAGGGGCTGCGCGCCTACATCGGCGAGCGCTTCGGCAGCGACAACGTGCCCAAGGAGGCGCGCGCCTTCAAGACCAAGTCGAAGAACGCCCAGGAGGCGCACGAGGCGATCCGCCCCACCTCCATCCGCCGCGTGCCCAAGCTGCTGCAGGAGCACCTCTCCAAGGAGCAGTTCCGCCTCTACGAACTGATCTGGAAGCGCACCATCGCCTGCCAGATGATCCACGCCACCCTCGACACCGTCGGCGTCAACCTCATCGCCGGTGACGAGGGCAACGTCTTTCGCGCCAGCGGCTCGACCATCGTCAACCCCGGCTTCATGGCGGTCTATCAGGAGAGCGTGGACGACGACAAGGAGAAGGACGAGGACAACAAGCTGCTGCCGAAGATGCTCGAGGGCGAGCTGGTGGAGCTGCTCAAGATGCGCCCCGAGCAGCACTTCACCGAGCCGCCGCCGCGCTTCTCCGAGGCCTCGCTGGTGAAGGCGCTGGAGGAGCACGGCATCGGCCGTCCCTCCACCTACGCCTCGATCATCTCCACCCTGCAGAACCGCGAATACGTGGAGATGGACAAGCGCCGCTTCATCCCCACCGACGTCGGCCGGGTGGTCAACAAGTTCCTCACCGAGCACTTCACCCAGTACGTGGATTACGACTTCACCGCCAAGCTGGAGGACGAGCTCGACGCCGTCTCCCGCGGCGAGGAGGATTGGCTGCCGCTGATGGGCAAGTTCTGGGGGCCGTTCAAGGAACAGGTCACCGAGAAGGACAAGAGCGTCTCGCGCAAGGACGTCACCCAGGAGGAGCTGGACGAGGCCTGCCCGCAGTGCGGCAAGCCGCTCTCCATCCGCCTCGGTCGCCGCGGCCGCTTCATCGGCTGCACCGGCTACCCCGACTGCGACTACACCCGCAACCTCGGCGACGACAAGCAGGAGTCCAACGAGCCCGAGGTGGTCGAGGGCCGCAACTGCCCCGAGTGCGACTCGCCGCTGCTCATCCGCCAGGGTCGCTACGGCAAGTTCATCGGTTGCTCCGCCTACCCCAAGTGCAAGCACATCGAGCCGCTGGAAAAACCCGAGGACACCGGCGTCACCTGCCCCAAGTGCAACAAGGGCAACCTGCTCAAGCGCAAGTCGCGGCGCGGCAAGATCTTCTTCTCCTGCTCCACCTACCCCGACTGCGACTACGCGGTCTGGAACGAGCCGCTGGACGAGCCCTGCCCCAAGTGCGGCTGGCCCATCCTCACCCTCAAGACCACCAAGCGGCGCGGCACCGAAAAGGTCTGCCCGCAGAAGGAGTGCGGCTTCAGCGAACCGGTGGAGGGTGCCGAGGCGGGCGGAGACGAGGACGAATAGGCTCGCCCCATGGCCACCCCCTTCCAGCTCCGAGAGGCCGCCCGCGTGCTCCACGCCGGCGGCCTTATCGCCTACCCCACCGAGGCGGTCTACGGCCTCGGCTGCGACCCCATGAACCCCGCCGCCGTCGAACGGCTGCTCGCGCTCAAGCGCCGCCCCTGGCAAAAGGGGATGATCCTCATCGCCGCCGACATCCAGCAGCTGCGCCCCTACATCCAGCCCATCGCCGCCGAACACCGGTCCAAGCTCGACGACACCTGGCCCGGCCCCCACACCTGGATCGTCCCCGCCAGCGAGGGCTGCCCCGAGTGGATACGCGGCGTCCACCGCGGCGTCGCCGTGCGCGTCAGCGCCCACCCCCTGGTCCGCGAGCTCTGCAATGCCTTCGGCGGCGCCATCGTCTCCACCAGCGCCAACCATGCCGGTAAGGCGCCCGCGCGCAGTCCGCTAAGCGTGCTCAGGGGGTTGGGTGAGGAGGTGGATTACACCCTGCATGGGGAACTCGGCGGCCTGGATAGGCCGACGGGGATTCGGGATTTGATTAGTGGCGAGGCGGTAAGGGTTGGCTAAGGCCCTGTAGGAGCGAGCTAGGGCGTAGGGTGGATAAGCGAAGCGCATCCACCATCATCATTGGTTACGCATAAAATCCGCCGTCCTGAAAAACGCCTGCTCCAGTTGCTCGCGCAGTTCGGGGGCGATGTTCTCCTCCTCCATCGCCTGGCGCATGCACAGCATCCACTGGTCACGTTCGCTCTCGCCGATGGCGAAGGGCATGTGGCGCTGGCGCAGGCGGGGGTGACCGTACTTTTCGGTGTAGAGCTGGGGGCCGCCGAGCCAGCCGGAGAGGAACATGAAGAGCTTCTCCTCGGCGCGATCCATGTCGGGGTGCATGGCGCGGATCCCTTCGGCCTCGGGCAGGGTGTTCATCAGGCGGTAGAAGGTCTTGACCAGGCGGCGGATCGCCTCTTCGCCGCCGAGGCGCTGGTAGTGGGGGTTGTCCATGGTCTCTCCGTCAGCCTGCTTTATTAGTGTTTGCTAATAAAGCTTGTTATAATAAATCGGATTTAATCTTACCTGAATAGTTAAGTCGCCATGCCGACCGTATCCCCCGTCGGCCCCATCATCGTATTGAGCCGCCTATGTCCACGCACCAGGGCAGGGATGATACTCGGACCCATGGAGCGGGCTTTAACCAGGCCCTGATGGGTCGCCCCCGACTGTTACTCGCCCTGATCTTCCCGCTGTTGCTGGCGGCGGTGGTGCTGTTCTGGCTCTCGCTGGTGGAGAGCGACCACGAGCTGGCGGAGAGCCGCTTCAAGCGCCAGGCGCAGTACGCTGAGCAGGCGATTCGCCATCGCCTGAGTAGCTACGAGGGTCTGACCAGCGCCGCCCGAGGTCTGATCAGCGGCCGTGATAGGGTCGACGAGGAGGAGTGGCGCATCTTCATCGACAGCCTGGAGGTGGCGCGGCTCTACCCGGCGCTGGAGGCGCTGGCGCTGGTCGAGGCGGAGAGCGCCGCCGACGATCAGGAGACGATGCGTGTGCGCCTGCACGCCCCGGAGTCGCAGCGACATGCCCATAGCGTGGGCATGGATCTCGCCGCGGTGCCGCACCTGCGCGAGGCGGCGATCCAGGCCCGCGACAGCGGCCAGGCGATGGCCGAGCTCTACCGCGAGGAGGGCAGCACCGACACCGACCTGCGCGGCGACATCTTCCACCTGCTGCCGCTCTACCACCCCGGCATGCCGCGGCTGAACGTGGAACAGCGGCGCGCGGCCTTCCGCGGCTGGTTGCTGGGCATCTACCACGTGGACGACCTCTTCGCCCACCCGTTGGGGCCTTCGGGTGAGCAGAGTCTGCACATCGAGGTGTTCGGCAACCAGCTGGGCGGTCACGCGCGTCTCAGCCTCTTCGACAGCCGCAGCCACGACCCCAACGAGGAGGGGCAGCGGCTACACGATGCCACCGTCCGCTTTGGCACCCGCGACTGGCTGCTGCGCTTCACCTCCACCCAGGAGTTCGACTCGGAGCACGTGCATAGCCACCTGCCGCTGCTGTTGATCGGCCTGGCCCTGGTGGTGGTGCTCGGCTACGCCGCGCGCCTGCTGCTCAGCGGCCGCCGCCGCGCCGAGGCGATGGCCGAGGAGATGACCCAGGCGTTGCGCGAGAGCGAGGAGCGCTACCGCGAGCTGTTCCAGGGCAACCGCGCGGTGCAGCTGCTGATCGCTCCCGGGGACGGGCGCATCGTCGATGCCAACGACGCCGCCATTCACTTCTACGGCTGGCCGCGCGAGCAGCTGCTGGGCATGCGCATCAACCAGATCAACACCCTCTCGAAGGACGCCGTGAAGGCGGAGATGGCCGCCGCCCTGCTGGAGCAGCGCAACCACTTCCACTTCCGCCACCGCCTGGCCGATGGCGGCGAGCGCGAGGTGGAGGTGCACTCCGGTCCGGTTCGGGTGGCCGGGCGCGAACTGCTTTACTCCATCATTCACGACATCACCGACCGTCGCCGCGCCGAGGAGGCGCTGCGGCGCAGTGAGGCCAAGTACCGACGCATCATCGACACCACCGCCGAGGGCTACTGGCTCTTCGACGCCGAGTCGCGTGAGTTGCTGGAGGTGAACGACGCCATCTGCGGCATGCTCGGCTACAGCCGTTACGAGTTGCTGGGCCGTCCCATTACCGAGTTTACCGACGACGAGGGTGTCGCCCTCTTCGACCGGCAGCGCGAGCGCCTGGAGAGCCACGAGCAGCGTCACTACGAAGTGACCCTGCGCCAGCGCGACGGTCAGCCGGTGCACACCCGCATCAACGCCACCAACCTGCGCAACGCTCAGGGGCAGGCCACTCAGGTGTTCGCCTTCATCACCGACATCAGCCGCGAACGTCATGCCGAGGAGAAGCTGCGTCAGGCGGCCACCTTCTTCGACACCACCAGCGAGGCGATCACCATCACCGACGCCGACAACCGCATCATCGCCGTCAACCCCGCCTTCAGCTGGATCACCGGCTACAGCGAGGAGGAGATCCTGGGCAAGGACCCGCAGATCCTCAGCTCCGGGCGCCAGGACAAGGGCTTCTACCGCGAGATGTGGCACACCCTGCAACGCCTGGGCCGCTGGCAGGGGGAGATCTGGAACCGCCGCAAGAGCGGCGAGATCTACCCCGAGTGGCTCTCCATCGTCGCCATCAAGGACGACCACGGCAAGGTGATCCAGCACATGGCGGTGTTCAGCGACATCACCAAGCGCAAGCAGGATGAGCACAAGATCTGGCAGCAGGCCAACTTCGACGCCCTCACCGGCCTGCCCAACCGCACCCTGTTCATGGACCGTCTCGGTCAGGCCATCCACCGCGCCCACCGCGAGGGCGACATGGCCGCGCTGCTGTTCATCGACCTGGACCGCTTCAAGTGGGTCAACGACACCCTGGGCCACGGCGCCGGTGACGAGCTGCTGCAGGAGGTGGCCCGCCGCCTCGGCCGGTGCGTGCGCGAGACCGACACCGTCGCCCGCCTCGGTGGCGATGAGTTCACCGCCATCATCAGCGGGATCAGCAGCCAGCACGACGTGGACCTGCTGGCCGAGAAGATGCTGCGCCTGCTGGCCGAGATGTTCGAGATCCAGGGGCACGAGGTGCACATCGGCGGCAGCATCGGCATCACCATCTACCCGCGCGACGGCGAGGAGGTGGAGACCCTGCTGCGCAATGCCGACACCGCCATGTATCGGGCCAAACAGGCCGGACGCAACACCTACCGCTACTTCACCCAGGCGATGAACGAGGAGGCCGAGCGGCGCATGCGCCTGGAGCATGACATCCGCCTGGCCCTGGGGCGTGAGGAGCTGGCTATTCACTACCAGCCCATCGTCGACGCCGGGGGCACCCTGCTCGGCGCCGAGGCGCTGCTTCGTTGGCGCCACGCCGAGCTGGGGCCGATCCCGCCCGATGAGTTCATCCCCCTGGCCGAGGAGAGCGGCGCCATCGTCGAGATCGAGCAGTGGGTGATTGGCCGCGCCTGCGAGCAGGTGGTGGAGTGGAGCTCGAGGATGGGGCGCACCCTGTTCGTCTCGGTCAACATCTCCGGCATGCACTGCAAGAACCTGCAGTGCATCGAGGTGGTCGACGACACCCTGATCCGCTGCGGCCTGCAGCCGGGACAGCTGAAGCTGGAGATCACCGAGCGGATGATGATGGAGCACACCGAGCAGGTGGTGGGCATGTTCGAGCGTCTGCGCGCGCGCGGCGTGTCCCTGGCGGTGGACGATTTCGGCACCGGCTACTCCTCCCTCAGCTACCTCAAACGCTTCCCGGTGGACGTGCTCAAGATCGACCGCGCCTTCGTCAGCGACCTGCCCGGCGACGAGGAGGACGTGGCCCTGGTGGAGGCGATCATCGCCATGGCCCACAGCCTCGGCCTCAAGGTGGTGGCCGAGGGGGTCGAGACCGAGGAGCAGCGCGTCTTCCTCGCCGGGCTCGGTAGTGAGATGATGCAGGGGTACCACTTCAGCCGACCGCTGGACGAGCAGGCCTTCATGGCCCTGCTCGATCAATACGGAGCGAAACCGTGAAACGACTCTTGATTCTTGCCTTAAGCCTGTTCGTCACCCTCAACGTCAAGGCCACGGAGAGCCTCAGCGTCGGCATCGTGCCGCAGCAGTCGGCGGCCAAGCTGGCGCGGCTCTGGTCGCCGTTGCTGCGCGAGCTGGAGCAGCGCAGCGGGGTGAAGCTGCAGTTCCACACCGCCCCCGACATCCCCACCTTCGAGCGCCGCCTGGCCGAGGGGGAGTATGACCTGGCCTACATGAACCCCTACCACTACACCGTCTTCTCCCGCGAGCCGGGCTATCGCGCCTTCGCCCACGAACGGGAGAAGCGCATCAAGGGGATCGTGGTGGTCGCAAAGGATAGCCCCATCCAGTCGCTGGAGGAGCTGGCCGGAGCCGAACTGGCCTTCCCCGCCCCCGCCGCCTTCGCCGCCTCGATGCTGCCGCGCGCCTCGCTTGAGCGCATGGGCATCGCCATCAGCCCGCGCTATGTCGGCTCCCACGACTCGGTCTACCTGGCGGTGGCCCGCGGTCTCTACCCGGCCGGTGGCGGCGTGGTGCGTACCTTCAACAATATCGACGCGGCGGTACGCGAGAAGCTGCGCATCCTATGGACCACCCCCGGCTACACCCCGCACGCCTTTGCCGCCCACCCGCGGGTGGATGGCCAGGTGATGGGGCGGGTGCGCGATGCACTGGTCTCGCTGGGCGATGATGAAAAGGGGCGGGCGTTGCTCGGCGCCCTGCGCTTCAAGCCCATCGGCGCGGCCGCGGACGCCAACTGGGATGATGTGCGTGAACTGGACCTGCATCTGCTCGATGCCCTGATCAGCGAGTAACGTGCGTCTCTCCTTTCGCCTCAAGACCATACTCGGCGTCGCCCTCATCGAGGCGGTGCTGCTGTTGCTGCTGGTGCTGGGCAACGGCGACTTCCTGCGCCGCTCCTTTGACGAGGAGCTGAACAAGCGCGCCGAGGCCACCCTGCGGCTGTTCGTCGCCAGCAGCCAGGACGCGGTGATCGCCACCGACCTGGCCACCCTGGAGTCGGCGGTCAGCGGACTGATGCGCACCCCGGGGATGGTCTACGTGCGGGTCTACGGCCACGGCGAGCTGCTCAGTCAGGGCGGCGTGCGCGGTGACGGCCCCTTCATCCGCGACTACCACATCGACGAGGTGGAGGACGGCGTCTTCGACACCGCCGCCGAGATCACCGTCGACGACTTCCACTTCGGCCGCGTGGAGATGGGCCTGGAGGTGGACGCCATCGCCGGTATGCTGGACCGCGCCCAGCGCCACAACATCGTCCTCGCCGCCAGTGAGATCCTGCTGGTGGCGCTCTTCTCCGCCATCCTCGGCGGCTACCTCACCCGCCAGTTGCGTTCGCTCACCGAGGCCTCGCACGCCATCGCCGAGGGGCGCATCGACACCCTCATCCCGGTGCGTGGGCGCGACGAACTGGCCGAGACCGCGCGCGCCTTCAACCGCATGTCGGCGCAGCTACAGGCCACCTACGGCGAGCTGCAACAGGCGGCCACCTTCTTCGAGAACACCGCCGAGGCGATCATGATCACCGACGCCGACAACGTCATCGTCGGCGTCAATCCCGCCTTCTGCCGCATCACCGGTTACGACGAGAGGGAGGTGTTGGGCCGCGACCCCGGCATGCTCTCCTCCGGTCGTCACGACGAGGCCTTTTACCGTCACATGAAGGAGAGCCTGGAGCACGAGGGGCGCTGGCAGGGGGAGATCTGGAACCGCCGTAAGGACGGCGAGATCTACGCCGAGTGGCTCTCCATCGTCGCCATCAAGGATGACGCCGGTGAGCTGGCGCAGTACATGTCGCTGTTCAGCGACATCACCAAGCGCAAGCAGGATGAGGAGCGCATCTGGCGTCAGGCCAACTACGACACCCTCACCGGCCTGCCCAACCGCACCCTGTTCATGGACCGCCTCGACCAGTCCCTGCACCGCGCCCATCGCGAGCGCTGCCGCTTCGCCCTGATGTTCATCGACCTGGATCGCTTCAAGTGGGTCAACGACACCCTCGGCCACGGCGCCGGTGACGGCCTGTTGCAGGAGGCCTCGGCGCGGCTGCGCGACTCGGTGCGCGAGAGCGATACCGTCGCCCGCCTCGGCGGTGATGAGTTCACCGTCATCCTGCCGAAGATTCGCCGCGACCAGGACGCCGAACTCATTGCCGAGAAGATCCTCGACCAACTGCAACAGCCCTTCTTGCTGGAGGGGCGCGAGGTGTTCATCTCCGGCAGCGTCGGCATCACCCTCTACCCGGATGACGCCGGCGACATCGAGACCCTGGTGCGCAACGCCGACGCCGCCATGTACCGGGCCAAGGAGGCGGGCCGTAACGCCTTCCGTTTCTATACCCAGAGCATGAACGACAGCGCCCAGCGGCGTATGCAGCTGGAGGCCGAACTGCGTAAGGCGATCAGCGCCCAGCGACTGGACATTTACTACCAGCCCATCATCGACCTGGTCACCGGCGCCACCGTCGGCGCCGAGGCGCTGCTGCGCTGGAACCACCTGGAATTGGGACGCATCAGCCCCGACGAATTCATACCCCTGGCCGAGGAGCTGGGGCTGATCGCCGAGCTGGAGGCGTGGGTGCTCAGGCAGGCCTGCCGCGAGGCGGCCGAGTGGCCCGGCGCCCCCTTCATCTCCGTCAACCTCAGCGGCGTGCAGCTGCGCGAAGGGGCCTACCCCGCCTTCGTCGAACAGGTGTTGCACGAGAGCGGCCTGGAGGCCTCGCGCCTCAAGCTGGAGATCACCGAGCGGCTGATGATCGACGGCGGCGATGCGGTCATCGAACAGTTCCGTCGTCTGCGCGAGATGGGGGTGAGCATCGCCATCGATGACTTCGGTACCGGCTACTCCTCCCTCAGCTACCTGCGCCGCTTCCCGGTCAACGTCCTCAAGATTGACCGCAGCTTCGTCAGCGACCTGAGCGACGCGGAGGCCGATGGGGTCACCCTGGTCAACACCATGATCGCCATGGCCCAGAGCCTGAACATGGCGGTGGTCGCCGAGGGCATCGAAGAGGCCGCCCAGGCCGAACTGCTGCAACGCCTCGGCGCAGGGATGGGGCAGGGCTTCCTCTATTCGCCGGCGGTGGATGCGAAGGCTTTTCTCGACTTTCTCGGTGATGGGGCCCGCGTTTGATAAAATGCCCCCATGGATGTCTCCGAACTACACGATAATCTCAACGACCCCCAGCGCGAGGCGGTAGCCGCGCCGCCGGAAAACATGCTGGTGCTGGCCGGGGCCGGCTGTGGCAAGACGCGGGTGCTGGTGCACCGCATCGCCTGGCTGATCCAGGTCGAGCACGTCTCCCCCTTCGGCATACTGGCGGTCACCTTCACCAACAAGGCGGCGCGTGAGATGCGCGAGCGCATCGAGGCGCTGATGGGCATGCCCCCCGGCGGCATGTGGGTGGGCACCTTCCACGGCCTGGCCCACCGCCTGCTGCGCGCCCACTGGAAGGAGGCGGGGCTGAAGCAGGACTTCCAGATCCTCGACAGCGACGACCAGCACCGCCTGGTGCGCCGGGTGCTGCGCGAGAGCAACCTCGATGAGGCCCACTGGCCGCCCAAGCAGGTGCAGTGGTTCATCAACGGGCGCAAGGACGAGGGGCTGCGCCCCGAGGCCATCGAGCACCACAACGACCCCTACCAGCGGCAGATGGTGAAGATCTACCAGGCCTACGAGCAGGCCTGCGAGCGCGGCGGGCTGGTGGACTTCGCCGAGATCCTGCTGCGCGCCCACGAGCTGCTGCTCAAGCGCCCCGACGTGCTGCAGACCTACCGCGAGCGCTTCCGCCACATCCTGGTGGACGAGTTTCAGGACACCAACGCCATCCAGTACGCCTGGGTGCGGCTGTTCGCCGGCACCACCGGCAAGGTGTTCGTGGTCGGCGATGACGACCAGTCCATCTACGGCTGGCGCGGCGCGCGGGTG
>JBFFSW010000013.1:0-13472 GCA_041572195.1 Thiohalomonadaceae bacterium
ATTGATCAGCGAGCGGCCATCGAAGGAGAGGATCCAGTCGTCGCGGGCGATCTCGATCTTGTCGCCCAGGCCCGGGGTCTCGGTGTGCTTGAGCACCCTTACCCCCAGCAGCTCGCCGTTGCGGTCGATGCCGAGCAGGCAGAGGATGGGCCCAGCGTAGCCCTCGGCGCTGCTCTCGAAGGCGACCGCGCTCACCCCATGGGCGTCGATGGCTCGGTAGACGGTGCGCCCGTCCTCCAGTGCGATGGTGTCGGCGGTGAGGTCGTTGTGGTGCGTCCCGGCGGGGATCACCTGCGAGAGCGAGGCCTTGAGGTCCTCGGCGAAGCGCTCGGCGATCACATCGCGGGTGCGCAGGTCACCGATCACCAGCAGGGCGCTGGCGAGTGTGGCCATGCCGCCCAGCAGCATCGCCTGGTAGCCGATGCGCTTGCGGTAACTCGGTTCCAGTACCCCCTTGCCCACCTTGCCCATCACTTGTCCCCCCGGCGGATGCGTTCCAGGCGCGCGGCGCGGCGGCCCTGGCTGTAGTCCAGCGGCTCGCCGCCGCGCTCGCGACCGTAGATGCGCGGTCGCAGATAGTGGTCGATCAGTGGCGTGGCGCTGTTCATCAGCAGCACCGCGAAGGCGGCCCCCTCGGGGAATCCGCCCCAGGTGCGGATGATGTAGATCAGCAGGCCGATCCCGGCGCCGAAGAGGATGCGCCCGCGCGGTGTCGCCGGGGAGCCGACCGGGTCGGTGGCGATGAAGAAGGCGCTCAGTAGCAGGGCGCCGCTGAACAGGTGGTGCAGCGGGCCGAGGTAGTGCTCAGGGTCGATCAGGTTCAGCAGCAGGGCGGGCAGCAGCGCCCCGGCGATCACCGCCAGGGGGATGGCCCAGCCGATGATGCCGCGGGCGATGAGGTAGATGCCGCCGATCAGCAGCAGCGGCGCCGAGCCCTCGCCCAGGCTGCCGCGCGCGGTGCCGTAGAGGCTGTCGGTGATGGGCTGCCCCTGCAGCGCCGCCCCCAGCTCCAGGCCCCGCCCCAGTTCGGTCTTCACATGGCCGAGCAGGCTGGCGCCGCTGATGGCGTCGATCATCGCCGCGCCGCCGCCGAAGGTGATCGCCAGCGCATCAATGGGGCCAGGGGCGGTGGCGGAGAAGAGCGGTTGCGGCGGTGTCCAGAGGGTCATCTCCAGTGGGAAGGAGATGAGTAGGGCGACGCGCGCCAGCATCGCCGGGTTGAAGATGTTCTGACCGATGCCGCCGAACACCTGCTTGCCGACGACGATGGCGAAGAGCCCGCCGATGGCGCCGATCCACCACGGTGCCCAGGGCGGCAGACTGAGCGCCAGCAGCCAGGCGGTGAGCAGGGCGCTGCCATCGTTGAGCGAGGAGCCGACGGGCCTCCCGGCCAGGCGTAGCGACAACGCCTCGCCGAAGAGGGCGAAAGCGCTGGTGATGATCAACAGGTAGAGGGCGGGCCAGCCGAACTGGTAGACGGCGAAGGCGGTGGCGGGCAGCAGCGCCAGCAACACCTCCAGCATGACCCGCCGCACCGAGGCGGGGGCGTGAGTGTGAGGCGAGGCGATGGGCATCATGCGCTCTTCTCCCCCTCTCTCTCGGCCTTGCGCTTGGCCTCGCGCTCCGCCTTGCGCTGGGCCGCCTTGGCCTTTTTCTCCGCCGCCAGTCTCTCCATCCGCGCCTGCCGGGCCTGGGCCAGGGCGCGGGTCTCCTCGCTCTTGGCCTTCTCCTGGCGGCGGCGGACCAGCTCGCCCTTGGCGTAATTGAAGTAGTGGGTCAGGGGGATGTCCGCCGGACAGGTGTAGCTGCAACTGCCGCAGCTGATGCAGTCGCCCAGGCCGTAGTCGGCGGCGCCATCCATGTCGCCGCTGCGCACCCGCGCGGCCATCTCCAGCGGCAGCAGTCCTAGCGGGCAGGCCTCCACGCAGCGTGAGCAGCGGATGCAGGGGCGTTCGCTGGACTCATGGCCCACCTCTTCGGCGCTCAGCGCCAGCAGGCCGTTGCTGCCTTTGACGATGGGGACATCCAGATGGTGCAGGGCGTGGCCCATCATCGGCCCGCCCAGCAGCAGGCGTGTCGGTTCCCGTTTGAAACCGCCGCAGAAGGCGACCAGCTCCGAGGCGAGGGTGCCCAGCGGCACCTCCAGGTTGGCGGGCTTGGCGATGGCCCCGCCACTGACGGTGACGATGCGCGAGGTGAGCGGCCTGCCGTGCCTCAGCGCCTGCTGCACCGCGTGGGCGGTGGCGACGTTGTGGACGATGACGCCGATGTCGGCGCCCAGTTTACCGGCGGGCACCTCCAGCCCCAGCAGTGCCTGAATCATCTGCTTCTCCGAGCCCATGGGGTAGCGGGTCGGCACCTTTACCACCTGGACCCCGGTGAAGGGGATGGCGGCGGCCTCGATGGCGGCGATGGCCTGGGGCTTGTTCGCCTCGATGGCGATGAGCACCCGCCAGGCGCCGATGGCGCGCTGCATCAGGCGGATCCCCTCGAGCACCGTCTCGGGGCGCTCGCGCATCAGTCGGTCATCGCAGGTGAGGTAGGGTTCGCACTCGCCGCCATTGATGATCAAGGTGTGGATGGGGCGTCCGGCGCCGAGGTTGAGTTTGACCGCGGCGGGGAAGGCGGCGCCGCCCATGCCGACGATGCCCGCCTCTCCCACCTTGGCGGCGATCACCTCAGGCTCCAGGGCCATGGGGTCGATGGGCAGTACCACGTCGCAGGGCTCGTCGTGGCCGTCTGGCTCAAGGATGATGGTGTCGATGGGCAGCCCAGAGGGGTGGGGGGCGGTAAAGGGTTCGATGGCGATAATACGCCCCGAGGTGGGGGCGTGGATGGGCGCCGAGAGGCCGCTGCCGGGGCGCGCCAGCAGCTGGCCTCGGAGCACTCGCGCGCCGAGGGCGATCACCGGCTCGGCCGGGCTGCCGATGTGCTGTTGCAGCGGCAGGTAGAGACGCCGGGGCATCGGCAGGGGGCGGATGGGCAGGTTGTTGCTGATCTTCTGCTCGTCCGGGTGCACGCCGCCGGGGAAGCCGATGCGTTTGAACACGCTGAACACGCCCATCACGCCGCCTCCCTGCTCAACTCGGTGGTGGCGGGCATCGGCCAGCGCCACTCGCGCAGGCTGGTCTCCGGGCTCCGCATGGAGATGCACATCGTGGGGCAGACATCCACGCACTTCTTGCAGCCGGTACAGGCCCGCTCCATCACCACGTGGATCTGCTTGGCGGCGCCGACGATGGCGTCGGTGGGGCACTCGGCGAAACACTTGATGCAGCCGATGCATTTGCTCTCGTCGATACGCGCCAGCAGCGGCCCCTCGTCCTCCTTCATGGCGGAGAGGTCCAGCTCCACCCCCAGCAGAGCGGCCAGCTCCTCGGCCAGCGAGCGACCACCGGGCGGGCAGATGGTGATCGGCGCCTCACCGGAGGCGATGGCCTCGGCGGCGGCGGGGCAGCCGGGCATGCCGCACTGGCCGCAATTGGTGCCCGGCAGCAGCGCGTCCACCTTCTCGACCAGCGGGTCGCTCTCCACCTTGAAGCGTTTGGCGGCCAGCCCCAGCAGGGTGCCGAGCAGCAGGCCCATGACGGTGAGGACGGCAATGGCGATCATCGTGCGCTCCTTTTATTTACTGGGAAGGCCGGCGAAGCCCATGAAGGCCAGCGACAACAGTCCGGCGGCGATAAAGGCGATGGGCGCACCGGCGAAGGCGGCGGGCACCGCCGCCAGCGCCAGACGCTCACGGATACCGGCGAATAGCACCATCACCAGGGTGAAGCCCAGGGCCGAGCCGATGCCGTAGAGCAGGCTCTCGATAAAACCGTTCTCCTGCTGAATGTTGAGCAGGGCGACGCCGAGCACCGCGCAGTTGGTGGTGATCAGCGGCAGGAAGATGCCCAGCAGCTGGTGCAGCAGCGGCGAGCTCTTGCGCACCACCATCTCGGTGAACTGCACCACCGCGGCGATGATGAGGATGAAGGAGAGGATACGCAGGAACTCCACCCCCAGCGGCACCAGCACGAAGTGTTCGATCAGCCAGCCGGCCACCGAGGCGAGGGTGAGCACGAAGGTGGTGGCCAGGCCCATGCCCATGGCGGTTTCCAGTTTGTTGGATACCCCCATGAAGGGACAGAGCCCGAGGAATTTGACCAGCACCACGTTATTCACCAACGCCGTGCCCAGCAGGATCATCAGGTACTCGCTCACGCCTTCACCTTTACTCTTGGTTCACTGGAGTATCTGCATCAAACATGCCAGCGCGAGGGAGGGCGAAAAACCGCACTGACGGCGGGCGATATCGCCATTTTTGCACGATGTTGGGGCGGCAACGCCGTGTGCCGATAGATCCAAATCCGCGTTTTTTACCCGCTTTTTGTCGCAAAGCCGACAAAACGAGCCGGGGAGGAGCCCATTAGCCACCCTTCACGACGATAGGCCCGCATCTTGCAGTACAACACCCATGCCGATGGGACTGTTCCGCGCGCTGGTGAAAGGGTGTGAATAATGAAGCGAGAGGATCTTTTCGAACAGGAGCTGGAGACGCTCTACCACGTGAGCCGCCTGCTCAGCCGCTCGCTGCAACTGAACGAGACCCTGAGCGAGCTTCTGCCGCTGCTCGATGAGCAGAGCGGCATGCGCCGCGGCATGGTCACCCTGCGCGACGCCGAGGGCGGCGGGCAGTGGGTCACCGCCGTTCACAGCGACCAGCCGATACGTAGTGACTCGGTGCGCTACGGCGCGGGTGAGGGGCTAGTGGGTGAGATCCTCGAGCGCGGGGAGACCCTGGTGGTGGAGCGGGTGGCGGATGAGCCGCGCTTCCTCGATCGCCTGGGTCTCTATCTGCCGCGGCTGCCCTTCATTGGCGTCGCCATCAAGGTCAACGGTAAGGCGGTGGGGGTGCTCGCCGCACAACCCGATGAGGCGGAGGGCATCCTGCTGTTGGAGCGCGCCCGCTTCCTGGAGATGGTCGCCAACCTGGTGGCGCAGAGCGTGCGCCTCTCCTGGGAGGTGGAGAAGGAGCGCAGCGACCTTAGGGCCGAGCGCGATCAGTTGCGTCGCACCGTGCGCGGTAACTATGGCTTCGACAACATCGTCGGTCACGCCGCGTCAATGCGCCGGGTTTTCGAGCAGGTGCGCCAGGTGGGCAAGTGGGACACCACCGTGCTCATCCGCGGCGAGTCCGGCACCGGCAAGGAGTTGATCGCCAACGCCATCCACTACAACTCGCCCCGCGCCGGCGCCCCCTTCCTCAAGCTCAACTGCGCCGCGCTGCCCGACAACCTGCTGGAGTCGGAGCTGTTCGGCCACGAGAAGGGGGCCTTCACCGGCGCCGTCAGCCAGCGCAAGGGACGCTTCGAGCGCGCCGACGGCGGCACCCTCTTTCTCGACGAGCTGGGGGAGATCTCCTCCGCCTTTCAGGCCAAGCTGTTGCGCGTGCTGCAGGAGGGAGAGTTCGAGCGCGTCGGTGGCAATCGCACCCTGAAGGTGAACGTGCGCATCATCGCCGCCACCAACCGCGACCTGGAGGGCGCGGTGGCCAGTGGGGATTTCCGCTCGGACCTCTATTACCGCCTCAACGTCATGCCCATCCTGCTGCCGCCGCTGCGCGAGCGTAGCGAGGACATCCCCGACCTGGCCCGCTTTCTCGTCGGCAAGCTGTCCGAGCGTCAGGGGCGTGAACTGGAGATCACCGACTCCGCTTTCCGTCTGTTGATGCGCCACGACTGGCCCGGCAACGTGCGCGAACTGGAGAACTGCCTGGAGCGCGCGGCGATCATGAGCGAGAACGGCGTCATCGATCGCGACGCCGTGGTCCTCACCGGCCTTGAGGAGCGCCTGCCGTTGGGCACGCCATCGATCAGCACTGGCGGCAACGGCGGCGCCGTCGATCTCAATGACCCCAATCTCGACGAACGCGAGCGGGTTATCGCCGCCCTCGAACAGGCCGGCTGGGTGCAGGCCAAGGCCGCGAGGTTGCTGGAGATGACCCCGAGGCAGATCGCCTATCGGATACAGACTTTGAATATTAAGGTGAGGCAGATTTGAACGTATTAAATGTGACTACAAACCTTGTCACCTTTACGACATTTTTTCAGTTACGTGGCATCGCCATTCTCAATATCAATGACTTAACCGTGATACTGGAGTCGGCACGCTGTTTGCAAACACTATATCCAAGTGAATACGAGCCAAGCGGAGTGTGGGTATGAGTGACAAGGTGAGCGGTTGCACCAGCGGTTCCTGCGGTACCGGTAACGACCAGATGGCCCACCTGCCGGAGGCGATCCGCAGGAAGGTGGAGAACCACCCCTGCTACTCCGAGCAGGCGCATCACTACTTCGCGCGCATGCACGTGGCGGTGGCCCCGGCCTGCAATATTCAGTGCAACTACTGTAACCGTAAGTACGACTGTTCCAACGAGTCGCGTCCCGGCGTGGTCTCCGAGCTGCTGACCCCGGAGCAGGCGGTGAAAAAGACCCTGGCGGTGGCCGCCGAGATCCCGCAGATGAGCGTGCTCGGCATCGCCGGTCCCGGCGATCCGTTGGCCAACCCCAGGCGCACCTTCGACACCTTCCGCGCGCTGGCCGAGCAGGCCCCGGACATCAAGCTCTGCGTATCCACCAACGGCCTCACCCTGCCCGAGAATGTGGAGGAGCTGGCGCGTTACAACATCGACCACGTCACCATCACCATCAACTGCGTGGACCCCAAGATCGGCGCCCAGATCTATCCGTGGATCTTCTGGAACAACCGCCGCATCCGCGGCGAAAAGGCCGCCGCCATTCTTATCGAGCAGCAGCAGCGAGGGCTGGAGATGCTGGTCGAGCGCGGCGTGCTGGTGAAGGTCAACTCGGTGATGATCCCCGGCGTCAACGACGAACACCTCAAGGAGGTGAGCCGCATCGTCAAGCAGAAGGGGGCCTTCCTGCACAACGTCATGCCGCTGATCGCCGAGGCGGAGCACGGTACCTACTACGGCCTCAGTGGTCAGCGTGGGCCGACCGCCGAGGAGTTGCAGGCCCTGCAGGATGAGTGCGCCGGAGACATGAACATGATGCGCCACTGCCGCCAGTGTCGCGCCGACGCGGTGGGCATGCTGGGTGAGGACCGCGGCGCCGAATTCACCCTCGACAAGATCGAGAAGATGAAGATCGACTACCAGGCGGCGATGCAGAAGCGCGCCGCGGTACAGGCGGCGATTGCCCAGGAGCTGGAGGCCAAGCGTGCCGCGCCGCAACCGCAGGTGGTGAGCATTCCGCTGGATGCGCTGAAGACGAAAAAGCCCAGCCGCCCGGTGTTGATGGCGGTGACCACCGAGGGCCGGGGGGTGATCAACCAGCACTTCGGCCACGCCCGCGAATTCCTGGTCTACGAGGTGAGTGAGGCGGGTGTCCGCTTCATCGGCCCGCGTCGCGCCGACCAGTACTGCACCGGCGGCAACGAGTGCGACGTGGAGATGGAGGACAAGATGGCCCGCTCCATCGCCGCGCTCAAGGGATGCGAGGTGGTGCTCAGCTCGCGCATCGGCCTGCCGCCATGGGAGGCGCTGGAGGAGGCGGGGATCATCCCCGACACCGACCACGCCATGGAGCCCATCGACGAGGCCCTGGTGGATATGTACCAGCGTATGCGTGACGACGGCCTGCTGGAAGAGAAGTCCACTGACGACCGCATGGCCGGTTGAGGAGGAGAGGACCATGGCACTGAAGATCATCGAAAGCTGCGTCAACTGCTGGGCCTGCTACGACCTCTGCCCCAGCGACGCCATCGTCGAGGCCAAGCCACACTTCCTCATCGAGGCCAGCAAGTGCAGCGAGTGCGACGGCGACTACGCCGACCCGCAGTGCGCCTCCATCTGCCCCATCGAGGGGGCGATCCTCAACGCCGAGGGCGAGGCGATAAACCCGCCCGGATCGCTCACCGGTATCCTGCCGCAGATGCGCCGTGTTGACTCATCGACGGCCCACACGTGTTGAACTTTTACGAAAAACCCGGCTGCATCAACAACAGCAAACAGAAACAGCTGCTGGAGGTTGCCGGGTGCGAGTTCCAGGCTCACGACCTGCTGGCCGAGCCGTGGAGCACCGAGCGCCTGGCCGCCTTTTTCCAGGGGCTGCCGGTGGCCGACTGGTTCAACCGCAGCGCGCCGCGGGTGAAGTCCGGTGAGGTGGTGCCCGAGGCACTCTCCGCCGATGAGGCCCTGGCGTTGTTGCTGCAGGAGCCCCTATTGATTCGCCGTCCGTTGATGGAGCGGGACGGAAAACACCTGGTCGGTTTCGACAGGGATGCCATGCGCGAGCGCTTCGCCATCCAGCTAGCTGATGAGGTGCCGGATGAGTCGTGCCCACGCAACGACGGCCACAGTTGTGACAAGTGAGAACAAGCATGGTGATACCGCTGAGAAGACAGGTTCAAGAGGATCGCGAGATCTTGCGTGACGCCGCCTGGACATGGCTGATGGGCCACGCCGAGTCGGGCTCGCGTCGCGCCGACCTCTACGCCCGCATGCTCGCCTCGCTGCTCTCGTTACATGGCGCCATGCCGCGGCGTCTGGGACTCACCCACGAAGCCTTTAAGGCGCTTCTCTCCCGCCACTTCCCCGGCGTGGACGTGTGCCAGTTCCAGGGCATCGGCCCCACTCTGGATGCCATGCGCAGCGATGAATACGACGAGTTGATCGAACTTTACTCGGGGCACGTGGCTGAGGGTGTCACCGAAGACGAGGCCGCCTGGGCCGGTTCGGTACTGGCCGCCGGCTGCATGGGCGGCGATCACCTCTGGCAGGACATGGGCTTCTGGTCGCGCGCCGATCTCAGCGCCTTCATCGGCGAACACTTCCAGCCGTTGGCCGACAAGAACATCAAGGACATGAAGTGGAAACGCTTCTTCTACAAGCAGCTATGCGCCCAGGAGGGGGTGTACACCTGCCGCGCCCCCTCCTGTCAGGTGTGCGCCGATTACAGTGAATGCTTCGGACCGGAGTGATCGTCTGAGCCGCGCCGAGGCCGCCTACCTGGGCCTGGCGATCGGCGACGCCCTGGGCGCGACCGTGGAGTTCATGACACCACGTGAGATCCAGCATCAGTACGGCGTACACAACGAAATCATCGGTGGAGGCTGGCTTAAACTCAAACCCGGTCAGGTGACCGACGATACCACCATGAGCCTGGCCCTGGGCGAGGCGATCATCCACTCCGGTGGCATCGACCCCCACGCCATCGCCCAGGCCTTCGACCTGTGGATGCGCGCCAAGCCGGTGGATATCGGCAACACCGTGCGTCGTGGCCTGCTGCACTTTCGTCGTAGCGGCGAGCCAGTAGTCCCCTACAGCGAGCATGACGCCGGTAACGGTGCCTGCATGCGCACCCTGCCCATCGCCCTGGCCACCCTGGGGCGGGATGATGAGGCGGTGATGTCCGCCGTCCAGGCCCAGGCCCACGTCACCCACCACAACACGCTCTCCGATGCTGGGGCCTTTTGCGTGGTGAAGATGGTGCGGATGGCCATTAACGGCGCCACGCGCGTGGCGTTGCTCAATGGCCCGGCGCGTGATCTGATTGGCGAGCACGATGAGTTCGTCTTTCGTGGTCGTCGCAACGACAACCCCAGCGGCTACATCGTCCACACCCTGCGCGTCGTCTTCGAGGCGCTGTTCGACACCGACGACTTCGAGTCATGCCTGGTGGAGACGGTGAACCGGGGAGGGGATGCCGACACCACCGGGGCCATTGCCGGGATGATCGCCGGGGCGCTGTATGGGCGGGAGGGGATTCCCGAACGCTGGCTGAATGGGCTGGATGTCGAGGTGTACCAGGCCTGCCAGAGGCAGGCCGGAACACTATACGGACTGAGCTGATTAATTCAGTTTCTTGGCGATCTTTTTTTGTAGATACTCCATGAACTCATCGCTGTTTTCATACTCCATCGCCTGAATGAATCCCAGGATTTGATCCACCAGTTGCTGGGTGTACATGATCTCCTCCTGATTACGTCCACAGGTGATGCAACGTCCGCCCAGGTGCAGACAACGCATACGTCCCTTGCAGGGGTTGAAGCGGGCCATCTCAGTTCACCTCCGCCAGAAATTGTTTCAGATCCGTCTCGATGATGCCGATCCCCTGGCGCTTGCAGAAGCGGCGCTCCTTGTCGGTGGGTTCGGCGATCAGCGCCCAGCCCTTCTCCTCGGGTGAGGCGTAGGTGATGTCGCTGAGCAGCATGCGCTCGGTATCGCGGGTCATACGCAGGCCGAGGAAGAGATACTGCTTGCCCTTGCGATACTCCTTGAGGAAGCCGGGGATGGAGAAGCCGCCCATCAGCTCGGTGAGGTAGTCGACGTAGTCGGCGTCGGAGGCGATGTAGTGTTCCTCCGGCACCGGTGTGCCCAGCGGCTTGAAGAGGATGGGCAGGGCGACGTTCGCCTCCTCGTTGCGGATCTCGGTGTAGCCCTCGCCGTCGTAGTGAAAGAGTTTGTAGCGGAAGTCGGTGCCGCCGATGCGCGAGATGCCGGTGATCAGCAGGTGCGGGGTGTCGTCGTAGCTCCGTTGCAGCTGCAGGTCGCGGTTGATGTCGATGACGAAGTGGGGGCGTGTGGCGCCCAGCCACTCATGCAGGGCGGCGCGGCTCCACTGCTTCTTCGAGTAGAGGGTGGTGAGAAAGCGGTTGACCGCGCTGCGACCGCGCTTGAGTTCCACGTCCATCGCCGCGCGTGGGAATTCGTACATCAGCCTCGGGGCCATGGGGCGGCCGTTGTTCATGGCGATGATCAGGCTGTCGCTGTCGGCGGGCATGGGGCTCTGGTCTTCGAGGTTGACCACATCGGCGAGCACGCCGGGGCCGAGGAAGGGGACCAGGTCACCGGCGGCGATGGCCGCGGTGAGTTCGGCGAAAGAGGGGTTGGACATGGCGCACCTTTATTCATGGGATGTCCATGGGTCCTGCAAGTTTTGGGCCGAGGTTTTTTGGCCCATTTTAGCGTTGATTTCGCGTTATACCTGCGACAATGGCCGCCACGCTGTCGTATTCGCTACAGCCGCTTCACCTCATACAACCCACCAATCACTAAATATTCACTCTCCCCCTGAAGCCTACCCGGCAGCAGGTCGTGGAAGGTAAATATCTTGGCAAGCGGCACCTCTACCGAAAGGATTGTGTCGCCGAATTCTCCGGCGCGCTCCTCATCCTCGCTGAAGGCGTTGAGGTTGTTGAGCAGCAGAATGTCGTGTTCTTTGTCGATGCCGTTGACCCCGCGATAGAGGGTGAGGCGGTCGCGCTCGGGGTGGCGCAGCGGCAGCTCCTCCTGGGCGAAGGCGTAGAGGAGGTCCAGCTGCGCCTCCAGGGCGTTGGTGTTGTAGAGGCCGCGGGCGCGCTCGTCGAGAAAGCGCCGGTAGTGTTCGCCGTTGGCATCGTCGATGGGGCCACCGTGGAAGCGGGTGAGCAGGCCGAAGCGTGACTCCACCCAGCCCTTGAGCACCGCCGCGTCGCGTCCCTCGGCGTCGAAGTGCCAGCCGCGCAGCAGGCGCAGGTAGTCGGCGCGGCCGCGGTGGCTATCGCGCGTCTCGTCCAGCCCCACCTCCTCCAGGTTTTCCAGACGGAAGTGCACGTTCATGTAGTCGCGAAACTGTTCGGCGCGAGCCTCGGTGGTGTCCAGGGTGCGCAGGCGGGTGAAGAGGTCGGCGTGCAGTTCGTGCACGCCATCGATATAGAGGGGCGCCGGATGGCGCTGAAAGGCCAGCGCGCCGAGGATGTGCGCCGGAAGATTGCAGCGATTCAGCGCCAGGCGCGCCGCCTTGGGCAGTGTCGCCCCGGTGTGTAGCTCTTTGTCGGTAACCATACAGCAGGTGCGTGTTTGTCGATTCCGAGTGTGACAATCGGCCGGTGATTTTTACGCGATAAAAAAATAATCGCTTGGAAAAACATGCGGATAAAGCGCTTTTTCAAGGCTGGCACAGGCCTTGCTCTCACCTCCATGACAGCCCATTTCATGTCCAAACGCAAGGAGAACGAGATCATGCTTCGTCAATGTGCCATTTACGGTAAGGGTGGTATCGGTAAGTCCACCACCACTCAGAACCTGGTTGCCGCCCTCGCCGAGGCCGGCAAGAAGGTGATGATCGTCGGCTGCGACCCCAAGGCCGACTCCACCCGTCTGATCCTTCACTCCAAGGCCCAGACCACCGTCATGCACCTGGCCGCCGAGGCCGGTACCGTTGAGGACCTGGAGCTGGAAGATGTGCTCTCCGTTGGCTACGGCGACGTCAAGTGCGTCGAGTCTGGTGGCCCGGAGCCGGGTGTCGGCTGCGCCGGTCGCGGCGTGATCACCGCCATCAACTTCCTGGAGGAAGAGGGTGCCTACGATGATGACCTCGACTTCGTCTTCTACGACGTGCTCGGCGACGTGGTCTGCGGTGGCTTCGCCATGCCGATTCGCGAGAACAAGGCCCAGGAGATCTACATCGTGGTCTCCGGCGAGATGATGGCCATGTACGCCGCCAACAACATCTCCAAGGGTATCGTGAAATACGCCAACTCCGGCGGTGTGCGCCTGGCCGGCCTGATCTGCAACAGCCGCAACACCGACCGCGAGGACGAGCTGATCGAGGCCCTGGCCGCCAAGCTGGGCACCCAGATGATTCACTTCGTGCCCCGCGACAACGTGGTGCAGCACGCCGAGATCCGCCGCATGACAGTCATCGAGTACGACCCCAAGGCCAAGCAGGCCGATGAGTACCGCGCCCTGGCGCAGAAGGTCATCGCCAACCAGAAATTCGTCATCCCCACCCCCGCCAGCATGGATGAGCTGGAAGACCTGCTGATGGAGTTCGGCATCATGGAGGAGGAGGACGAGTCCATCGTCGGTAAGACCGCCGAGGAATTGGCCGCCGAGGCCGCTTCCGCCTAAGCGTTTCCTTCCCGGGGCGCGCAAGCGCCCCATCCCTCACTCGACGTCCACCGGATTGGGTGGCGATGAAAGGAGCAAGCAATGAGCACGATGACCCGTGACGAGACCGAGGCCCTCATCCAGGAGGTGCTGGAGGTCTACCCGGAGAGCGCGAAGAAGGACCGCGCCAAGCACCTGGCGGTCAACGACCAGAGCGTCGACAAGGCCAGCAAGTGTATTACCTCGAACAAGAAATCCCTGCCCGGCGTGATGACCATTCGTGGTTGCGCCTACGCCGGTTCCAAGGGTGTGGTGTGGGGTCCGATCAAGGACATGATCCACATCTCCCACGGCCCGGTCGGCTGCGGTCAGTACTCCCGCGCCGGTCGCCGTAACTACTACGTCGGCACCACCGGCGTGAACACCTTCGGCACCATGAACTTCACCTCCGACTTTCAGGAGAAGGACATCGTCTTCGGTGGCGATAAAAAACTCACCAAGCTGATGGAGGAGGTGGAGACCCTGTTCCCGCTGAACAAGGGTATCTCGGTGCAGTCAGAGTGTCCCATCGGTCTTATCGGTGATGACATCGAGG
>JBFFSW010000014.1:0-12815 GCA_041572195.1 Thiohalomonadaceae bacterium
CTGGGGCGCCCTTTTTTGTTGGCGGCTAGGACGCCGCCCCTACATCGCCGCCAACCACTCACCCAGCGGCTGGGGACGGGCGAAGTGGAAGCCCTGGACGAGGTCGCAGCCCTGCTCGCGCAGCAGGTGCCACTGGGACTCGCTCTCCACCCCTTCGGCGACCACCGGCAGGTTGAGGCTGTGGCTGAGATTGACGATGCCGCCGACCAGGGCCTGATCGGTGGGGTTGTCGCACATGTCGATGATGAAGGCGCGGTCGATCTTGAGCTTGTCGATGGGGAAGCGCTTGAGGTAGCTGAGCGAGGAGTAGCCGGTACCGAAGTCATCCAGGGCGATCGCCACCCCCAGTTCGCGGATCGCCGAGAGGCGGCGCATCGCCTCCAGCTCGTCCTCCATCAGCACGCTCTCGGTCAACTCGAAGCCCAGCCCCAGCCCGCCCTCGCGTCCGCTCAGGGGGGCCAGCAGTTGCCGGGCGCGGCGCAGGAAGGCCTTGGAGCGGAACTGCAGGGCGGAGATGTTGACCGCCAGTTCGATATGCCCGCCACCGGCCGCGTCGATGCGCGCGCGGTCGCGGCACACCTGCTCCAGCACCCACTCGCCGATGGGCATGATCAGGCCACTCTCCTCGGCCAGGGGGATGAACTCGGCCGGTGAGATCAGCCCCTGCTCCGGGTCGCGCCAGCGCAGCAGGGTCTCGGCGGCGACCACCCGCCCCTCGGCGGCCTCGACGATGGGTTGATAGAAGAGTTCGAACTCGCCGCGCTCCAGGGCGCGGCGCATGCGCCCCTCCAGGTCCAGGCTGCGGCGCTCGCCATCGCCCATCTCGGCGCTGTAGACGCTGAAGCCGTTGCGACCGGCGGACTTGGCGCGATACATGGCGGTGTCGGCGTTCTGCACCAGGGTGTCGATGTCATCGCCGTCGTTGGGGTAGAGGCTGATGCCGATGCTGCAGCTGATCACCAGCTCGTGACCCTCGATCTCCAGCGGCTCGGCCAGAACCTGGAGTATGCGCCGGGCGCTCTGGCGGGCATCCTCCACGCCGTCAAGTTCCGGCAGCAGGACGATGAACTCATCGCCGCCCATGCGCGCCACCGTGTCGTCCTCGCGCACCGCCGCGCGCAACCGTCGCGAGACCTCCAGCAGCAGCGCGTCGCCGACGCCGTGCCCCAGGCTGTCGTTGATGCGCTTGAAGCGGTCCAGGTCGATGAACATCACCGCCAGGGCGGTGCCGCTGCGGTGGCCGTGGGCGATGGCCAGCGAGAGGCGGTCGTTGAACAGGCGGCGGTTGGGCAGCTCGGTGAGCGGGTCGTAATAGGCCAGGTGGCGGATGCGCTCCTCGTTCTCCTTGAGGTCGGTGATGTCGGAGAAGAGCGAGGCGTAGTGGGTCAGCTCACCGCGCTCGTCGGTGATGGCGGTGATGGTCAGCAACTCGGGGTAGGTCTCGCCGCTCTTGCGCCGGTTCCAGATCTCCCCCTGCCACTGGCCGTGCTCGCGCAGCGCGCCCCACATCGACTCGTAGAAGGCGGCGTCGTGACGGCCGGAGCTGAGGATCGATGGGGAATGGCCGATCACCTCCTCGGCGTCGTAGCCGGTGAGGCGGCTGAAGGCGGGGTTGACCGACTCAATCAGCCCCTCGGCGTTGGTGATCATCACCCCCTCCAGGGAGGACTCGATCACCTTCTCCGCCAGGTGCAGGCTGCGGCGCGAGAGTTTGAGCGCGCGGTCGCGCTCGTTCAGGGCGCTCTTGAGCTCCTGCACGTAGACGAACTCCATCCCCGAGAGGATGTCGGTGAAGCTGATCAGGCCGCTGAGCGCCCCGTCCGCGTCCAGCACCCCCAGGTGGCGGATGCCCCCGCCGATCAGCAGGTTGCGGGCACTGAACAGGCTGGTCTCCTCGGCGATGGTGCGCAGCGGCCGGGAGGCCAGGCCGCCGATGGCGATGTCGCCGCAGCCCTCGGCGATCAGGCGCACCATGTCGCGCTCGGTGATGATGCCGTAATCCCCCTCGGCGTAGCGCACCACGGTGGCGTCAGCGTGCAGGCGGCGCATGTGCGCGGCCACCGAGGAGAGGGGGGTATCGGCGTCGAGCAGCAACAGTTCCTCGCGCAAGGCCGAGGAGACCGTGCGCAGGCGCAGGTAGTGCTCGATCCCCTGATTGAGCACCGCGTCGGTCTGGCTGACGATGCCCAGCGGACGCCCCCCCTCCAGCACCACGAAGTGACGCACCCCCTCGTTGTGGAAGCGCATCGCCACCTCGTGCATGGAGGTGTCGGCGGCGACCGCCTTTACCGGCGTGCTCATCACCTCGCCGATGGGGCGGTTGAAGGCCTCGGGGTTGCTGAAATCCACCGCCAGGGCGTCGTGCTCGGTCCAGATCCCCTGCAGCCGCCCCTCCTCGCAGATCAGGATGGAGCTGCAATGCCCCTCGCGCATGCGTCGCGCCGCCTCGCACAAGGGCAACTCAGGCGGGCACTCCAACAGGTTACGCGAACAGACATCGCCCACCGGCAGATCGGCCGAGACCAGTGATTCCAGCATTTCAGGAGGAGAGGTTTGATTCATGGGGTATCCACCTTGGTGGCATGACTATACAAAGCATAAGGGGACGCTCTGCGTCCCCTGAATTCTAGTAAGAAATATGGTGCCGGTAAGAGGAGTCGAACCTCCGACCTACTGATTACGAATCAGTTGCTCTACCAACTGAGCTATACCGGCGAAATGCGGCTGGGAGTATAGCGAATCCCCCCGCCGGGGGACAGGGGTTAGCGGCGCGAGCGCACCCGCACCACCACGTCGATGCCGACCGCCTCCAACCCCTCGGGCAGGCGTGGTTCACCGTGGATTGCCAGGGTGCCGTCGGCCAGGTCGCTGAGCTCGCCGCTATCGATGTCGTAGAGGTGGTGGTGGGGGGTGGTGTTGGAGTCGTAGAAGAGCTTGCCGGGCTCGACCACCACCTCGCGCAGCAGCCCCTTGCGGGCGAACAGCCCCAGGGTGTTGTAGACGGTGGCCTTGGAAACGTTGGCGTGCTCGCCATTGAGCCGAGCCAGCAGCAGGTCGGCGCTGAGGTGCTGGGGACGGGCGAAGAGCAGCCGGGCGATCTCCAGGCGCTGCTGCGTGGGGGTGATCCCGGAGCGCTGCAGCAGGGAGATAACCTCTGGTTTCTCAAGAGCTTGTGTCACTTTCATATCCACGGGCGCGAGTATAGCCCAGGGCTACGGCGGCGTCTAACCGGGGATGGCGTAGGCCTCGGGGTCGAGGATGGGGCTGGCGCCGGTAACCAGGTCGGCGAGCAGGCGCACCGAGGCGGGACCGAGCACCACGCCGTTGCGGAAGTGGCCGGTGTTGACGAACAGCCCCGGCAGTTGCGGCACCGCGCCGATGTAGGGGATGCCGTCGGGTGAGCCGGGGCGCAGCCCGGACCAGTGGTGCTCCACCTCCATCGCGGCCAGGGCGGGGACGATGCGCGCCGCCGCCGCCTCCAGCTCAGCGCGCGCCTCCTCGGTGGTGGACTTGTCAAAGCCCACCTCCTCCAGGGTGGAGCCGACCAGCACGCGGCCGTCGCGGCGGGGGATGACGTAGCGCTCCTGGCTGAGGATGATGCGCTCCAGGGTGTTGGGGGCGCCCCTGTAGAGGAGCATCTGCCCACGTACCGGGCGCACCGGCAGCTCGATACCCAGCGAGGTGAGCAGGCCGCGGCTCCAGGCGCCACCGGCGAGCACCGCCTGCTCGCACTCGATGAGGCCGTCGCGGGTCTTGACCCCGGCCAGACGCCCGCCACGCGCCTCGAAGCCGAACGCCTCGCGCCCCTCCTCCAGCTCGACGCCGAGGGCGCGCAAGCTGCCGCGCAGGGCCTGGAGCAGGCGCGGATTGCGCACCTGGGCCACGGTCGGCAGCCACAGGCCGCTGTCGTCGGCCTCGCCGAGGGCGGGTTCCAGGCGCTTGAGGGTGGTGCCGTTGACGCTCTCCAGCTCGGCATCGAAGCGCACCGCCCAGTCCACCGCGCTATCGCGCTCCTCGGCGTCGCAGCCCAGCACCAGCATGCCGGAGCGGGTCATCTGCGGGTCGACCCCGCCCTCGCGGGCCAGGGCGTCGGCCAGCTCCGGGTAGCAGGCCTGACCCCAGCGGGCCAGCTCGGAGACCGCGTCGGGGTAGCGCCAGGGGTAGAGGGGGGAGAGGATGCCGCCGCCGGCCCAGGAGGATTCGCGGCCGGTCTCGCCGCGCTCGATCAGCTTCACGGAGAGCCCGGCCAGCGCCAGCTCACGGGCGCTCAGCATGCCAATCAGGCCGCCGCCGACCACCACCACTTCCGCTAAAGCCATCTTCTCCGCTCCCCTCACTACTGTGCTCGAACAGTGGACGATGATATAACAAATCGTGGCACAACGACGGACCGCGCCGTTCGTCGCCCACGCTCAACCACTCATCGGCGAGCGCTGGCGACCCGCCTCCACGCCACCTACCATGCCAAATCAGGAGAGAGAGGAAACAAGCATGAGAAAAAACAACCGGGGTTTCAGCCTGATCGAACTGATGGTGGCACTGGTCATTATCGGTATTCTGGGTAGTGTCGCCTACCCGTCCTACGTAAACCATGTCATCAAGGGCAAGCGCAGCGCGGCGCAGAACTTTATGCTCGACCTGGAGCGGCAGGAGGAGCAATACCTCTTCGACGCCCGCCAGTACATCGACCTCATCAACAACGGCCCTCAGGTCCCCGTCCCGCAGACCGTCAGCGACTATTACAACGTGCAGATCACCCTTTTGCCCGGTCCGCCCCCCGGCTACCGCATTACCGCCACCCCCATCGCTGGCACCTCACAGGCTGATGACGGCACCCTGGTGCTGAGCAGTGACGGCACCCGCACCCGCGGAGGCAACCCGTGGTAAGCGCCCCGAGCCATCGTCGATACCGCGGCTTCAGCCTCATCGAGCTGATCGTGGTGGTGGCACTGATGGGCATCATGATTACCATGGCGATTCCCAGCATGGGCCGCTTTCTCGCCAACCAGCAGGCGCGCACCAGCGCGCAGACCATGCTCGCAACGCTGATGTACGCCCGCAGCGAGGCGGTCAAACGCAATGCCACCATCCGCGTCGATGCCGGCGCCAATGGCTGGGCCGACGGCTGGCGTATGGTCCTCGACACCGACAACAGTCTCATCCGCCGACAGGAGAGCATGGACGACGTCACCATCACCGAGGCGGGCGGCGCCGCCAGCGTGAGCTACAACGGACGAGGGCGCCTCGTTGGTGCCAATGCCCTTAGCTTCACCATCTGCGATAGCGGCAACCGCGCCGAGCAGCGGCTGGTGCAGGTCGATCTCAGCGGGCGCCCCAAGGTCACCAAGGGAGCGCTCTGCCCATGAACATGAGTCCCAGCATACGTGCGACGAATGAACGCGGCTTCACCCTGATCGAGGTGCTGGTCGCGATGCTGATCCTCGCCATCGGCCTACTGGGGCTGGCGGGGCTTCAATCTCGCGCGCAACAGGCGGAGATGGAGTCCTATCAACGCGCCCAGGCACTGCTGATGCTCGACGACATGGTCCAGCGCCTGCGCAGCGACAGCGCCAATATCCGCTTCAACCGTGAGAACCTGGGGCTCTCCTGCTATGACGGCACGGTGGTCGGTACCGGCGGCGCGCTCCCGGGGGGCTGCGGCACCCTCCACCTGCAACAGTGGCACGACCTGCTGAACGGCGGCAGCGAGGTGCTCGGCGGACAGAACGTCGGCGGCATCATCGGCGCCCGAGGCTGCATCAACCTGGTCTCCACCGACCCCTCGCCCGGTGGCATGCCGGTGGTCTACCGTATCAGCGTCGCCTGGCAGGGCCTGATGCCGACGGCCCCCCCGCCCGCCGCCCCCGCCGGCACCGACTGCGGTGCCGGGGCATACGGCGATGAGCGGCTGCGCCGCGCGGTCTACACCAGCGTAACCATCTCAGACATCAACTAACTGAAGCGCGACTATGTCCAGAATAACCGTTCAACAGCGTCAATCCGGCTTCAACCTCGTTGAGGTGATGGTGGCCCTGACCATCGGCCTGCTGCTGCTGGCCGGACTGGTCAGCCTGGTGGTCAACACCTCGCAAAACTTCGACGAGGCGGACAAGAGCAGCCAGCAGATGGAGAGCGGTCGCTTCGCCCTGGACCTGATCTCCTTCGACCTCCAGCACGCGGGCTTCTACGGCGACCTCTCCAGCCCCCAGACCCTGGGGTTGCCGGGAGCAATGCCCCTGGCCTGCTCGCTGCTGCTTGCAGATATCGAGGCCGCCCTACCGTTGGCGGTACAGGGGGAGGACGCCCCCGTGGTCAGCACCCTGAACTGCATCAATAACCACAAGGCTGGTACCGACACCCTGGTGATCCGCCGCACCGCCGCCACGCAGACGGAGAACGTCAACAACCTGGCCGTGGGCCAACTCTACCTGCAGACCCTGCCCATCCCGCCTCCGACCGGCGGCATGCCGTATATCCTGGCCACCGCGAGCGGCGGCGCCGGTGATGCCGCCACCTTCACCCTGACCCGCCAGGTCACCACCACCAACCCCGTCCCCAGCCTGGGCGATATCCGCAAGCTGCGCACCGACATCTATTTCGTCAGCCGCTGCAGCAGCGCCGCCTGCACTGACACGCTGCCCACCCTGATGCGCACCGAGATTCAGGTCTCGGGCGGCAACCTGGGCTGGAACACCGTGCCGCTGGTCGAGGGGGTGGAGGATATGCAGATCGACTACGGCATCGACACCAACGGCGACAGCATCGTGGACAACTTCGTCACCGACCCGGGAACCGTACTGGGATGGAGCCAGGTGATGACCGCGCGCATCCACCTGCTGATACGCAACACCGAATTGACCGCCGGTTATAACGACCAGAAGAGCTACAACATGGGTCTGGCCGGCATTGTCGCCCCCGATCCCAATGCCACCAACTACCGGCGCCATGTCTACAGCACCACGGTGCGCCTGGAAAACCCGGCCGCCCGCCTGGAGTAAGCAGTGAAAATAAGCATGCAAACACATCACAAGCGGCAGCACGGTGCCGTCCTGGTCGTCAGCCTGATGATCATGGTTATCCTCATGCTGCTGGCGACATCCTCCATCAACATGAGCACGGTCAACCTGCGCATCGTCGATAACATGCGCACGCAGATAGAGAACGACACGGCGGTGCACTACGCCATGGATGAGGTTCGCTCCAGCCTGCAGCCCTTTGGCGGCGTGGCCAACGCCGATCCAGCGACCCCGTTAACCATCAACGTCAACGGTCGGGATGTGGTCATTACCTCCCGCCGCTGCGTCCGTGCCCAGATCGTTCAGGGCAACGAACTCACCATTACCCCGGGCTCGTCCAGCCAGGAAGACACCTACTGGGAATACACCGGCACCTACACCGACCCGCAGACCAACGCCCCCAGCATTCAGCATCAGGGCATGACCGTGGTCATACCCGGCGGCAACTGCTAAGTGAGGAGAGCAGCCATGAATACTCTTATCAAACGACTGATGGTCGCCACCCTGGCCCTCCTCCCCCTGTCACTGCAGGCCGAGGATATCGACATCTTCAAACCGCCGGGCACCGCCACCGCCAAGCCCAACATCCTGTTCGTGCTGGATAACTCGGCCAACTGGGACGCCACCCTCTACAAGGACCCCGTCACCGGCTCCAATGTCGCCAAGAGCCGCGTAATCCACCAGGCGCTCTACAACCTGGTCAGCGACAACAAGTGGTTGAACAAATTCAACATGGGCATCATGGTGCTGGCCGACGGCAACAAACCCAAGGGCGGCACCCTGCCTGTACGTATTCAGGAACTGACCCCCACCCACCAGTCCTTCCTGCAGAAGGCGATCCTGGGTGTGGACCACCTCACCGCCCCCGATGATGCGCTGCCGAAGACCAACAACCGCCCCTTCGCCCTGACCTTTTTTGAATCGCTGCTCTACTTCATCGGTGGCCCAGCCATCTCCGGCACCCAGGACGGTCCCTACTTCTGCCACCCGATCCAGGGCTGCACGGGGTATGACCCGCTGGCCATCAGCGGCGGCTTCTACAAAAGCCCGCTGGACGACGCCAACAACCCCTGCGCCCGTAACTTCATCATCTTCATCGGTAACGGCCATCCGGACAACGCCGAAAATGGTGAGGCCGAGTTCTGGCTCAATGCCCTGGGCGGCAGGCTGCCCACCGACCCCATCAAGCTGACCCCGAATAACGACGAGGGCAACTGGTCCGACGAGTTCGCCCGCTTCATGGCCACCCTGGATATCTCCTGGACCCAGGGCGGCGACCAGAATATCGCCACCTACGTCATCGACGTCTTCGACCCGGCCGAGATCAAGAACGACGTGGACCTGGCCGCCCGCGTCTTTCTGGAGAGCATTGCCATCAACGGCCAGGGGCGTTACTTCCCGGCCAACGACCCGGCGGGTCTGAAGGCCGCCATCGAGGAGACCCTGCTGGAGATCCTCGCCACCAACAGCGTCTTCGCCGCCGCCACCCTGCCGGTATCCATCAACGTGCGAGGTACCAACCTCAACCAGATCTACATGGGTGTGTTCCGTCCCAACGAGAAGTGGCTGCCGCGCTGGATGGGCAACCTCAAGCTCTACAAGCTGGCCCTGGATCCCGCTGGCAATATCATGCTGGCAGGCTCCGACGGCAACCGCGTGGATGACAAGGCGAATGGCTTCCTGCTCGACAGCGCCCGCAGCTTCTGGACCTACGACGCCGCGGATGACTTCTGGGACTTCGATGTCGCCAACTACCCCAACCCCTCCGACCTACCCGATGGCAAGGCGGTGGAGAAGGGTGGCGCGGGCCAGCGTCTGCGCGATGCGGTCAACGCCAAGGGCTCCTCCGGTCGCACCCTCTACACCTGCGCCGACGCCGCCTGCTCTAGCATCGTTCCGTTCACCGATGCCTCCGCGGGTGCCCGCCTGGGCCTGACCGCCGCCGACGGCGTCACCTCCGCCGATCTGGTGGACTGGGTCTACGGCATCAACAACAAACCCGGCGAAGGCCCGCTCGAGGGTCCGCGCACGGCCCGCGCCTCCATCCACGCCGACGTGCTCCACTCCCGCCCGGCGATTATCAACTACGGCACCAACGACGACGACATCGTCGCCTACTACGGCACCAACGACGGCGTCTTCCACGCGGTTCGCGGCGGTAAGCCGGAGCCGGGGCATGACTCCCCCGCCGGGATCTACGGTCACGAAAAGTGGGGTTTTATCGCACCGGAGTTTCTGCCCAAGCTGAAGCAGCTCTACCTCAACAACAGCGCAATCAGCGCCGCGACGCCCAAGCCCTACTTCTTTGACGGCTCCATCGGTTCCTATATCGACCCGATCGACAGCGCCCCCACCACCGCGCATATCTACCCGACCATGCGCCGCGGTGGGCAGTCCATCTACGCCTTCGACGTGACCGACAAGAACGCCATCCCCAAGCTGCTTTGGCGCAAGGACAACACCAGCCCCGGCTATGGCCTGCTGGGCCAGACCTGGTCGCTGCCGCTGAGCACCATGTACGACGATGGCAGTGGGGTGAAAAGGCGCGTGCTGATCTTCGGCGGCGGCTATAACCCGGCCGAGGATGGCAGCGCCACCGGCGTCAGCGGCGTAGGCAGCGCCATCTTCTTCGTCGACCCCACGGACGGCAGCATCATCAAGGTCATGAGCGACCCCAGCATGACCAACATCCCCTCTGATGTGGGCGCCGTCGACCTGGACCTCGATGGCGACGTGGACCGTGTCTATGTCGGCGATACCAGCGGTCACGTCTGGCGCGTCACCATCAACGACGACGCACCCGCCAACTGGAGCCTGGGTATGCTCGCCAATGTCGGAACCAACCAGAAGTTCCTCTATCCGCCGAGCGTGGTTCGCATTGACCAGACCTCCGGCAAGCTTGCGGTACTCATCGGCTCGGGCGACCGCGAAAAGCCATTCGATGTCGGCGTGCAGAACTACTACTACATGTTCACCGACGACAGCACCACCACCGGCCTGACCCGTGCGGACCTGACCGATGTCACCGCTATGGGAACCGCCGTCGACCTCAACAACAGCAATGGTTGGTTCTTCGCCCTGGGCAAGGGTGAGAAGGTGGTCAGTAGCTCGGTAACCCTCAGTGGCTACACCTACTTCAATACCAACCAGCCCTCATCGGTAAGCATCGACCCGCTGTCGTGCAAGAGCACCCTGGGTACCGCGCGTATCTACACGGTCAGCTATCTCGACGGCAACAAGCCCGATGACAAGACCGATCGCTTTACCGAGGCGGCTGGTGGCGGCCTGCCCCCCTCTCCGGTGGCGATGACCGTGGAGATCGACGGTGAACTCTACAGCGGCGTGATCATCGGTGAGAAACCGATTAAGGACGAGTACGGCCAGGTCGGCGTCCGCCGTCCCACCTACTGGTACAAGGAGACGGTGGAGTAATTCTCCACACGCCACGACAAAAAAAGGGAGCCTTTCGGCTCCCTTTTTTTTAGCTCAGTTCCCTGGGTATGGGGAAGAACATCTCCTCCTTGATGCCACCGCCATCCTCGATCGGCTCAATACCCCAGCCACGCAGCCGCGCGACCACCGCCTCCACCAGCACCTCGGGGGCGGAGGCGCCGGCGCTGAGGCCGACCCGGCTGACCCCATCCAGCCACTCGCGCGGGATCTCCTCGGCGCTGTCGATCAGCTCGGCGCGGGCACCGAGGCGCTCGGCCACCTCGCGCAGACGATTGGAGTTGGAGCTATTGGGCGAGCCCACCACCAGCACCAGCTGGCAGCGTGAGGCCAGCGCCTTGACCGCGTCCTGGCGGTTCTGGGTGGCATAGCAGATGTCATCCTTCTTCGGGCCGATGATCGCCGGGAAGCGTTCACGCAGGGCCTCGATCACCATCCCGGCGTCATCCATGGAGAGGGTGGTCTGGGTGACGACGGCCAGCTCCTCGGGGCTCTTGACCACCAGAGCGTCGACATCGGCCGCTGACTCCACCAGATAGATCCCCTCACCCCCGTACTGCCCCATGGTCCCCTCCACCTCCGGGTGACCGGCATGGCCGATAAGCACCACCTCGCGACCGGCGCGGGCGTGGCGCACCACCTCCAGGTGAACCTTGGTCACCAGCGGGCAGGTGGCGTCGAACAACTTGAAGCCGCGCTCCTCGGCCTCGCGGCGCACCGCCTGAGAGACGCCATGGGCGCTGAAGATGAGGGTCGCCCCCTCGGGCACATCGGCCAGCTCCTCGATGAAGATGGCCCCCTTGGCGCGCAGCCCCTCGACCACGTAGCGGTTGTGCACCACCTCGTGGCGCACGTAGATGGGCGGGCCAAACAGCTCCAGGGCGCGCTCGACGATGGCGATGGCGCGGTCCACCCCGGCGCAGAAGCCGCGCGGGTTGGCCAGTTCCAGTTCGATACTCATGCCCCCTCCTCCACCGACAGGATGCTCACCTCGAAATCCAGATGATGCCCGGCCAGCGGGTGGTTGAAATCCACCTCCACGGTGTCGCCGTCGATGGCGCGGATGGTCCCCGGCAGCTCGTCGCCGGTGGGGGTGTTGAAGCCGATCACCAGCCCCTCCTCCAGCACCATATCGCCGAACTGGGCGCGCTCCATGCGCTGCACCGCCGCCTCATCACGCGCGCCAAAGGCCTGCTCGGGCGGCACGCCGAAACGACACTCATCCCCCGCGCTCAGGCCCAGCAGCAGCTGCTCCAGCCCCGGCAACAGAGTGCCGTCGCCGAGCTGGAACTCCAGCATCTCATCACCCTGGGCGGCATCCACCTCGAAGCCGTTCTCCAGGCGCAGGGTGTAGTGCATGCATACGCGGGAGTGGTTATTGATCGTCTGGGGCATGGCGAAAGGAGTCGATGATCAGCAGGGCGGCACCGACGCTGATGCCGATGTCGGCGATATTGAAGGCGGGCCAGTGGCGTCCGGCGATATGGAAGTCGAGGAAATCGACCACGTAACCGAGGGTGACCCGGTCCCAGAGATTGCCGATGGCACCGCCGATGATCAGCGCCAGGCCGATGGCCGAGAGCCGCTCGTGGGGCCGCAACCGCTTGAGCCAGACGGTCATGGCGATGCTGGCGCCGATGGCGATGAGGGCGAAGAACCAACGCTGCCAGCCCCCCGCCTCGCCGAGGAAGCTGAAGGCGGCGCCGGTGTTGTGCAGCAAGGTGAGGTTGAAGAAGCCAGTGATTTCCACCGGGCGAGCATAGACCAGTCCGGCGGAGGCCCAGCCCTTGGTGAGCAGGTCCAGCACCACCACCGCCAGCGCCAACCAGAGCCACTTGAGCATCAGTGATGCCTCAGGCGAAGCGGCGCGCTTCGCCGTCGCCGTCAACGTTCTCCACGCAGCGGCCGCACAGCTCGGGATGCTCGGCGTTGGCGCCCACATCCTCGCGGTAGTGCCAGCAGCGGGTGCACTTCTGGTGCTCGCTCGCCTGCACCATTACCCACAGCTCATCACCCGACTCCAGTTTGTAGTGGGCCGCCTCGGCGGGGGGCTCCTGGGCGGCCAGCTGGATGTCGGCGGTGGAGGTGATAAGGACGAAGCGCAGCTCATCCTCCATGCGCCCCAGCTTGGCGTGCAGCTCGCTGCCGCAGATCAGGGTCACCTCGGCCTGCAGGTTGGCACCGATGCCACCGGCCGTGCGCAGCTGCTCCAGCTCGCGGTTGACCGCGTCGCGCACCGCCATCACCTCGCTCCAGTAGGCCAGGTCCATCCCGCCCAGGTCCAGCTGCGGGAATTCATACCACTCCGCCAGGAACACCGAGTCGCCACGCTCGCCCGGCATGTGCTGC
>JBFFSW010000015.1:0-12015 GCA_041572195.1 Thiohalomonadaceae bacterium
ATCAATGGCGATCTTGAAACCGCCGTCGGTGCTGTTCTTGAAGCCGATGGGGCAGGAGAGGCCTGAGGCCAGCTCGCGGTGACCCTGGCTCTCGGTAGTGCGGGCCCCGATGGCGCCCCAGCTCACCAGGTCGGCGATATACTGCGGGCTGATCAGGTCCAGGAACTCGGTGGCGGCGGGCACGCCGTGCTTGTTCAAATCCAGCAGCAGGCCGCGGGCCAGGCGCAGCCCCTTGTTGATGTGGAAGCTCTCGTCCATGTCCGGGTCGTTGATCAGACCCTTCCAGCCGACGGTGGTGCGCGGCTTCTCGAAGTAGACCCGCATGATGATGCACAGCTCCCCGTCCAGCTCCTCGATCAGCGGCTTGAGGCGGCGACCGTACTCGCGCGCGGCGCTGGGGTCGTGGATGGAGCAGGGGCCGACGATGACCACCAGGCGGTCGTCCTCGCCATGGAGGATCTTGTGCACGGCGGCGCGGTGGTGGAACACCGTCTCCGAGGCGGTTTCATCCATCGGGAACTCGGCGTGCAGCTCAGCCGGGGGGCTGACCTCGTGAATACCGGCGATGCGGACGTCGTCTGTCTTGTAGTGCATGCTTTAGCAGGGTCTGGTTGGTCAGGTGGCAGTATAGCGGAACCGTGTAGTATACCCTATGCCCCGGTTCCGTGGAGGATATCAATGCACTACAGGCGCCACTCATGGCTGGACAGCTACAAGGAGATGCCGGTCTGCCCCGGGGTTACCCCGGAGCGGACCCGTGAATACGCCATCCACCTGGATGAGGCGCTCTACGACCTCTGGCAGCTGGGCGAGAACATCCTGCTGGCCTGGGCGCCGACCGATGGCGGTATCCTGGTGCTGAGGGTGCACCACTACGACCTGGTCGAGCTGGAGTCGGCGGACGGGGACGCGGGGGGCCTGATCAACGAGATCATGGCCGGTGACAAGCTCTGCGCCTGGGAGCGACTCTTCGAGCTGGCGGATATCTTCGATACCGAGCCGGAGCGCCTGGAGTTGCCTTTCACCCCCGGCGAGGGGCTGGATGAGCGCTTCATCTCCGAGATCATCAAGCGCTACGGCATCACCCTGGTCAAGGACCGCGCCGTGGCCCTGATCGATGCGGTCGGCTTCTCCCTCTACTCACCCATCCAGCAGGTGACCCAGCTCAACAGCCTCTCCTTCTCGGCCAACTCCGCCTACAGCAAGTTGTTGAGCAAGGATATCGACATCGCCTTCGCCCGCAGCACCACCGGCGATGGCTTCTACCTGTGGAACCGCTCCACCGGTATCGATGCCAATCTGGAGCTGTTCCAGTTTCTGGTGCTGATCCTGGCCGACAACGCCATCGCCCTGAGCAAGGCGCGTAATCACTCGGTGCCCAGGCTGCGGGCCTGCTTCCATGTCGGCTCGCACTACGAGTTCTACCAGGAGGAGGCGCTGAGCCCGACCCGTTTCAGCTACCTGGTGGGCGATGTAACCATCGAGCTGGCGCGGATGATCGACAAGGCCCGACCGGGGCAGTTCCTGGTGGGTGAGTTCAGCGTGCGGATGCATACGGACAAGGAGGGGCGCTGCGAGCGGATCGACAGCGCCGAGTTCATCCGCCGTAGCCGCCAGAATATCTTCCATCTGGATGAGATCGAGCTGAGCGGGGACTCCATCGAGTCGATCAAGTGCTATCTCACCGGGCCGAAGTGCGGTGAGGGGGAGTACGGCATCGATCACTACGAGATAGAGGATAAGCACGGCCTCAAGCGTGGGGTTTATAATGCCAAGATTACGATTAACCGCCACCACCACGAGCCACTCTATATCGGCATTCGCTCCGCGGATATGGATGATTTTGGAACGGCCTAGTCTCCAAGGATAAAATTCGCTTGAACACCCTCAAGAAGGCCGCCATCAAGGTGGCCGTATTCGGTTTGCTGTGTCTGCTGGTCGCCTACCTGTTCAACAGTCGCTCGGTACTCGGCCTCAATCTCCTGTTCGGCGCGGTGGCGATGACCCTGGGTGCGGGGCTGGCCGTCGCCGGGGCCATGGCCAATGATTCGGGCCGGGGTGGCTGGTTTATCGGCACCTTTCAGCTGTTGGCGATAACCTACCCCCTCACCTACCTGCTGGGGATGGTGAGCAGCGTCTGGGTGTTGCACGGTGATTTCGACAACCCCCGCGAGCTGGCCACCTGGCTGGCCTCGGCCAACGGCGTGCACCTGTTGCTCATCGGTCTGGTGCTGGGGATCGGTGTCGCTACCGAGGATTAGGCCCGCCCCAGCCCAGCGGTGGCAGTAGCGGGAAGCGTTTGCGCTGGTGGGCCTCCATGCGCCGCAGCACGCTGTCGAGGGCGCGCAGGGCGTCGATGATGAACGGCCCCTTGTTGAGCATCACGCACTCGGCGCGTTCGCCCATGGCGGCGTCGGTGAACTCGGGGCGCGAGCGTCGGCCCTTCTTCGCCAGGCTGTCCAGCACCTGGGTGGCCCACACCACCGGCACCTGCGCCGCCTCGCACAGCCACAGGATCTCCTCCTGATACTCGGCCAGCATCACGCTGCCCACCTCCACCGACAGGTCGCCACGGGCGATCATCACCGCCAGCGGCTGGCGGCCGATGCTGCCGAGCAGGATATCGGGCAGATTGCGCACCGCGATGCCGGTCTCGATCTTGGCGATGATGGGCAGCTTCGACGCCTTGCGCCGCTCCAGCTCGTGCCGCAGCGCGCGCATATCGGCCAGGGACTCGACGAAGGAGTAGCCGACCATATCGGCGTGCTTGCAGATGAAGTCGAGGTCCTCCAGGTCCTTGGCCGAGAGCGGCGGCAGCGAGCAGGGGGTGTCCGGCAGGTTGATCCCCTTGTCCCCCTGCAGGCGCACCCCGCGAGGGTCGGCGTGATCGACCCGCAGGCTGGCCCCCTCATCGCTGATGGCCTCCACCCGCAGGCCGATCTTGCCGTCATCCAGCCACACCGGGTCGCCGGGGCGGAGGTCGTCGAGTACCGAGGGTTCGGTGCAGGGGATGTGCGCCGGCTCCTTGAGGGTGCCGAAGCGGTCGTAGTGGGCGGGCCGGCCCGGGCTCTGCGCGCGGCTGAGCAGCAGCGGGTCGCCGGGGAAGAGGCGGATGGTGAGCGGGCGGCCGGGAAAGGCGCCGAGGTTGAACTCCCCCTGCAGCGAGTAGCCGCCATCCTCGCCGGGGCGCATCCAGCGCAGTGAGCAGCCGGAGAGCAGGTAGCCCGCCTTGTCGCAGTGGGCCAGCCAGTGCCCCTCCTCGGTACGGGCGACGATGTCCATCCAGCGCTCCTTGCCGCGGCTGTCGTGGAACTCCAGGCGGTCCTCCGGGGCCAGCCTTTTGTGCCACCTGGCGGGGATGGTGTAGTGGTCGTTCTCGCCGGAAAGCCCCTCGGCGCTGCCGTCATCGGTGGAGGCCATCAGGGTGATCACGCAGGGGCCGGTGGTGCGGCCGTAGGCGTCGCGCTCGACCTGCAGGTGGCGGATGGGGGCGCCCAGCTCCACCGCGCCGGTGCGGAACTTGCGACCGGCGACGTCCATCAGCACCCGGCACGGGCGGCCGCTCTCCTTCTCGGCACGGCGGATGTATTTGATCATGCGCCGCCACACCGCCTCGTCATCGTGGGCACAGTTGATGCGCGCGCAATCCATTCCCTGCTCGACCAGCCCCAACACCTGCGGATAGTCGAAGGCGTCGTCGTAGGCGAGGGTGACCATGATGCGGGTGCGGCGTGACTCGGGGGCGGGGCCGAGGATGCGCTCGGCGTTGCGCCGGAGCAGCTCGGTGCTCTCGTCGAAGTCGAGCGGGGTGGGGCGCAACGTCGGCCCCGCCTCGCTGTTCAGCAGTTCGGCGATGAGTCCGGTCACCCGCTCCAGAGTGTCGAGCACGTGACCCTCGCCGCGCGCCAGCGAGGAGAAGCCGAGGCGCGCCAGGCGCGATTGCAGATGCGAGTGGTCATGGCCACGCAGGGCCAGGTAGGCGGCGAGGTTGCGGGCGCTGTCGCTGAAGTGGCCGTGGGGGTAGTGTTCGGCGTAGGGGGCGAGGAGGGTCTCGGCGTCGTCGCTGATCCCCCGTAGCAGCTCCTGCAGTTCACGCAGCAGCGGCTTGAGCTGTTTTTTCAGCTCCTTGTCCATGGGGCTACTCCCAGTCGATGGTGTAGAGCCGCCACTCGCCATCCTCCAGTCGCCACAGGGCCTCCACCTGGTAGACCCGCGCGCTGTCCGGTATGAGATTTTCGGCACCGGTGAGGATCACCGAGTAGCGTGCCTCGGCGAGGTTGGCATAGCCGGGATGGGGGGCGATGCCGCTGTCGAGGATGGAGACGCTGATGTTGCGATGGGCGAGGAAGTGACGCAGCAGCATTACGCCGATCGCCTCCTTGTCCATTTGCTCGTTGGCGTTGAATTCGTCGCTGAGGCGATCCAGCACCCCGGAGCGGTCCTTCCCCTCCAGCGCTTGTTGGATGGCGCGGGTGTTGTCGGCGATGGCCTGCTCCAGCGGTGGTTGGCCGCAGCTGGCGAGCAGGAAGAGTATCAGGGGTAGTAGTCGTCTCATGACCTCATCATAAACGATAGCCGCTCACCGATGAGGATGGCGATGATGCGCAGTGGAACGACGCGAATCTCACCGGCCGCCTCGAACTCCAGGCAGGGCTGCATGAACTCCGGCACGAGGTCGACCTCCGTATCGGCACAGGCGTAGAGCATCCCGGAGAGGGGGCCGAAGAGCCCCCACAGCCGCCCGGTGTCGGCCGGGTCCTCCAGGCCGAGGCGCAGATAGAGGTGAAGATCGCGGATCTCCAAGGCTCGCCAGAGACGTGTGATCAGCCGTATCGGTGGAGCGCCGCCCTTGAGGTCGATGCCCTTGAGTTGGTCGGGCTGCGTCTCGCCCTCGCCACTGATCGGCAACTCGAAGCGCAGCAGGCCGAAGGCCCAGCGGATGCGCACATGCCCCTCCAGGGTGCCGTAGCGGCTGAACTGGAACTCCAGCCCCAGCGGCACGGCCAACAGCAGGAGGATAAAAAGTAGCAGGCCGAGGATCAGGCTCACATGCCCTTCTCGGCGAAGCCCCTGGCGATGGTCTCGGCCACCTTCTCCACCGCCGAGGCGGCGCCTGAGACGATGGGCTCCACCCGTACCCCCTCCTTGTTGATGATCACCAGGGCGATGGGGCGCACCCCGCCGCCGCCACCGGTGCCGCCGCCGCGTCCCTTGCCCTTGGTTGACTCCTCCCCCTGGCCGCCACCGGCGCCGAAGCCGAAACCGATGCTGATCAGCGGGATCAGCGTGTGCCCCTCCACGGTGATGGGCTCGCCCACCACGGTCTTGGTATTGAGCAGGCGCTCGATCTCGCCCACCGCCTTGTCGAACAGCCCCTTGACCTCTTCCATCGTTCATCCCCCATCACGTGTATGCCTTTTAAAGCTAGTTGTCGGGGGTGGAAAAGCAAGATGGCTGTTGTAGGCTGTGCCTATGCGCATCCTCGCCATCAACGATTCGCCCACCGAGCTCTACTGCTTTCGGCGGGCGCTGCTGAAGGCCCATCCGGCGTGGGCCCTGGACGAGACAGCGACCTCCGATGAGGCGATGGTGTGGCTGAAGGGGCGCCGCTACGACCTCATCATCGAGGACATCATCCGCCCCGGTTGCATGGATGGCCTGCAGTTCCTGATGTGGCTCTATCGCTCACGTTCAGCACCGAAACCGCCGCCGCCGGTGATCGTAGCCAGCCTGATGGATAGCGAGCGCTATCAGGATCTGATCGAGCGGCTGGAGCGGCCGGAGATCCGGGTGGCGGCGTCGGGCGCGCCGTGGGAGACGCTGATCCCGATGATCGAGGAGATGGTGGGTGCCTGAAGGGATGAAGAGACTGCTCCTGCTTCTGATGTTGCCGTGGGCCGTGACGGCACAGGCCGAGCCCATCTGGCTGAGCGAGGATGCCGACGGCGCCGCCCGCGTGCACCTCTATCTCTTCTGGTCCCCCACCTGCCCCCACTGCGGCGAGGCGCGCAAGTTCATCGAGCCGCTGCCGGAGCAATACCCCTGGATCACCCTGCACTCGGGCAATCTGGTCGCCGATCGGGAACAGGCGACACGCTACACGGCCATGGCCGCGGCACTGGGCCAGGAGGCCCGCTCGGTGCCGGCGATCTTCGTCTGCGGCAACATGCTGGTGGGCTGGGATGGCGAGGGGCTGATCGGCGCCGAGCTGATGCGCCTGGCCGAGCAGTGCCGCGACGAGGGGGTGGCGGCGACCGGCGAGCTGATGCCCGCGGGGCTGGGCATGGAAGGGCTGTCGCTGCCGCTCTTCACCCTCATCATCGCCGGCATGGACGCCTTCAACCCCTGCGCCTTCTTCGTCCTGCTGTTCCTGCTCAGCCTGCTGGTGAAGGCCGGTTCGCGCCGACGCATGCTGCTCATCGGCGCCACCTTCGTGCTCGTCTCCGGGCTGGTCTACTTCCTCTTCATGGCCGCCTGGCTCAACCTCTTTCTGCTGCTGGGGGGGATGCCCTGGATCAGCGCCGCCGCCGGGGCGCTGGCGCTGGGCATCGGCCTGTTCGGGATTAAGGATTTTCTCACCGCCATGCGTGGCCCCTCGCTCTCCATCCCGGCCTCGGCCAAGCCCAGGCTCTTCGCCCGCATGCGCGGCCTGCTCTCCGCCGAGCGGTTGCCGCTGCTGATGCTGGGCACCATTACCCTGGCGCTCGCCGCCAATAGCTATGAGCTGCTCTGCACCGCCGGTTTTCCCATGGTCTATACGCGTACCCTGACCCTGCACGAGCTGGCGCCGGCGCACTATTACGCTTACCTGCTGCTCTACAACCTCATCTACATCACCCCGTTGATGCTCATCGTGATGCTCTTCGCCTGGAGCCTGGGCGCGCGCAAGCTGAGCCTGGAGGAGGGGCGCCTGCTGAAGCTGCTCTCGGGGGTGATGATGGGCGGCCTGGGGTTGGTGCTACTGCTGATGCCGGAGCTGCTCAACAACGCCCTTACCGGCCTGGGGCTGCTGGCCCTGGCGCTGGCGGTGACCCTGATGGGGCGACTGTGGATGCGGCGGATTCCGCCTGTCTAGGTTGAATTAACGCCCCCGAGTGGCGCTAATGGAATATGATGCGGGCCTTATGAGGCGATGAAGTAGTGGAGAGGGCGATGTCAACGGAGCATATCGATTGGGCCGCGAAGTATGAACTGGGGGTCAGCGAGATCGACCTGCAGCACCACTATTTCATCGACCTTATCAACCGCATGGTGGATGAGCTGGAGCATGACGATGTTGATTACCAACAGCGGCTGATCAGCGAGCTCAACGCCTACGTGAAGTTCCACTTCATCAGCGAGGAGAACCTGATGTACAAGGCGGGCTATCCCGCGCTTGAGGAGCATCGGAATAGCCACTTCAACCTGATCCAGGAACTCAACTCCAAACAGGCGGCCTTCGCAGGCAGCGGCGGCAACGCCACGGAGATCACCGACTTCCTGCACTCCTGGTTCGTCCACCACACCATCCGCGAGGATCGGAAATTCGCCGATTTTCTCGGCCCCGCCTCCGACGAGAAACCATCGGCGCCGTAGCCCGCGGCGCTCTTAGGGCAGCGGGCCACTCCAGGGCTGGGCGGTGTGCCCTGCCGCGTGGTTGGCGTTGACCGAGAGCATCGGCCCGGTGTGGTAGTAGCGCAGCTTCGGCTCCTGGTAGGTCTTGGGGCCGCTCCAGTAGGGGCCGACGATATCGGTTAGCTTCACCGGGAAGGGTTTGTCGGCCAGTGACTGGAAGTACTGGTAGCACTCCGGTTTGCTCGCGGTGTCGTGGAAGACGATCATGATCTGGTACTTCCAGGCGCTGGCGGCGGCGTCGGTCTGCGACCGGCGGTGGGCGGCGAACTGGCAGCCGGCGGGGCGGCCGCCGGTGATCAGAGTGGTGTCGAGCTTGACCACGAAGGTCCAGTCGTCCTGACCGGGGCCGGAGATGAGCCCCGCGCCGTGTACCGTGCCGGAGACGATGACGTAGGAGTTGTCGCTGTACTGGTAGTAGTTGGAGACCGGCACCTGATTGTTGAAGCCCAGCCCGGGGATGGCGCCGCCGCCGGTGGGGTGGAAGTCCACGTCATCCATCACGTAGACCCCGGCACCGCCCTGGGGCTGCTGTGGCTGTGTGGCTGGTCGCTGCAGGGTCCGTGGCGGTGCCTGTAGTCGCGGCATCGGCCGCGTGCCGGGGGCCTCGGCGGCGGGCAGGGGCGCGCTCAGCCCCAGGGTGAGGGGCAGCAGGGCGGCGGCCAGGGTGCGCGGATTTCCCATCATCGTCTCCTCCATTCTGGATATACCCTTATCTAGCATAGGTGATAGGAAGCGGCACGACTTGAATCGGCCGTCCCCATGTTGCATGTTGTTCGCAGATGAATCACGCCTGATGGCAAAGGTCGAGGGTGTACTACGCAACTGAACTGGCCCGGGAGCACCTGGGAGGCGTGCTGGATGCACTACTCAGGGGGGCGCCCAACGCCGTCGCGGTACTCGACCGCGAGATGCGCTATATCGCCTACGGCCAGCGCTGGCTGGAGGCCTACCGCCTGGGCGAGCGTGAGCTGCTCGGTCTCTCCCACTATGAGGTATTCCCCGAGATTGGCGAGGAGTGGAAGGCGATCCACCGCGATTGCCTGAACGGCGCCGAGCGCTCGCGCGAGAAGGAGCCCTTCGTCCGCGCCGACGGCGGCATTGATTACGTCAGCTGGTGGGTCGGCCCCTGGCACGAGACCGACGGCTCGGTCGGTGGCCTGGTGATGCACACCTCGGTGCAGAGCGGGCAGATGCTGATGGAGCAGGAGCTGGGCTCGCTGCTGGAGAGCACCCGCGCGGTGCCCTGGCGGCTGGACGCGGCCTCCCGTGAGTTCGTCTTCATGGGGCCGCAGGTGGAGGCGCTGCTGGGTTACCCGGCAAGCAGCTGGCGTGGCGTTGATGACTGGATCGCCCGCGTGCACCCCGATGATCGCGAACGCGCCGAGGCCTATGCCGAGGCGGTGCTGAACGGCGAGGTGGAGAGCGCAATGGAGTACCGCCTGCTTCGGGCCGACGGCGGTGATATCTGGGTGCATGATGTCTTTACCCCGATCTACGACGATGCGGGTGTACTGAAGGCGATCACCGGCTTCTTCATCGATATCAGCGAGAAGGTGGCGGCGCTGGAGGGGATGCGCCTGCAGGAGCGGCGCTATCGCGAGGCCATCGAGGCCACCGGCGACGGCTTCTGGCTGGTGGACGACAAGGGTGAGCTCATCGACTGCAACGAGGCCTACGCGCGTCTCTCCGGTTACACCCGTGACGAGCTGATCGGTATGCGTATCACTGACCTGGAGGCGGCAGAGAACCCGGAGGAGACCGCCGCCCATATCGAGAAGATCGTCCGCACTGGTTACGACCTGTTCGACACCCGTCACCGGCGCAAGGATGGAACCATCTGGGATGTAGAGATCAGCACCACCTTCCGCAAGGGTGTCTTCAGCGTCTTCGCCCGCGACATCAGCGAGCGCAAGCGCCTGCTGCAGGAGCTGAAGCTGGTGGGTGAGGTGTTCAAGAACACCGGCGAGGGTATCGTCATCACCGATCCCGAGGGGACCATCGTCGATGTCAACGACGCCTACTGCCGGATCATGGGCTATGAGCGCGAGCAGATCATCGGCCAGAACCCCCGTATGGTCGGCTCCGGGCGCCACGACAAGGCCTTCTATGAGGAGATGTGGCGTGCCATCAGGGAGGATGGGCAGTGGCTGGGTGAGGTGTGGGATAGGCGCAGCAACGGCGAGGTGTTCCCCAAGTGGCTCAATATCAGCACGGTCTACAACGACGAGAGGGAGATCACCCACTATGTCGGCACCTTCTCCGACATCAGCGCCCTCAAGGACGTGCAGGAGCAGCTACAGCAGCTGGCCTACTACGACGCGCTTACCGGCCTGCCCAACCGCCTGCTGTTCCAGGACCGCCTGGAGCAGGAGATCAGCATCTGCCGTCGCCTGGACCACCAGTGCGCGGTGATGTTCCTCGACCTTGACCGCTTCAAGTACGTCAACGACACCCTGGGCCACTCCGCCGGTGACGAGCTGCTGATCGAGGTGGCGCGGCGCATCAAGCAGCATGTGCGCGACAACGACACCGTCGCCCGCCTCGGCGGCGATGAGTTCACCCTCATCCTGCGCGAGGTCGGCAGCGTCGACGCGGTGGCCATGGTGGCGCGCAAGGTGGTCGAGGAGCTGGGCCGCCCCTTTTCCCTGATGGGCAACGAGGTGCACCTCGGCGGCAGCATCGGCATTACCCTCTACCCCGACGACGGCCTCGACTTCGAGACCCTCACCAAGCGCGCCGACGCCGCCATGTACCAGGCCAAGGGGGCCGGGCGCGGCCAGTACCACTTCTACAGCCAGCTGATGGATGAGAACGCCCACCATCGCCTGCGCCTGGAGAACGACCTGCACCGCGCCATCGAGCGCGACGAACTATTCCTTCACTACCAGCCGCAGCTGGCCGCCGACGGCGAGCGGGTGGTCGGCGCCGAGGCGCTGGTGCGCTGGCGCCACCCGGAGCTGGGGGTGGTCTCACCCGCCGAGTTCATCCCCCTGGCCGAGGAGAGCGGGGTGATCATCCCCATCGGCGAGTGGGTGACCCAGCAGGTGTGCGCCGACATGCGCCGCTGGCGCGAGGCGGGGATGGCGCTGGTGCCGGTGGCGATCAACCTCTCCGCCCGCCAGTTCCGCCAGAGCGACCTCATCAGCCGCATCATCGAGATCATCGGCAAGTCGGGGCTGGAGAGCGGGCTGTTCGAGTTCGAGATCACCGAGAGCGTGGCGATGGACAACCCCGATGCGGTGGCCGCGCGCCTCAAGGTGCTGGCCGGGCGTGGTTATAGCATCGCCATCGACGACTTCGGCACCGGCTACTCCTCGCTGGGCTACCTGAAGAAGTTCACCGCCCACAAGATCAAGCTCGACCGCTCCTTCGTCGCCGATATCCCCGACGATGAGGAGAGCCTGGCGGTCGCCTCGGCGGTGATCAACATGGCCAAGGAGCTCGGCTATCGGGTGGTGGCCGAGGGGGTGGAGAGCGAGGGCCAGCACCACTTCCTGCGCGACAAGGGCTGCGACGTGATGCAGGGCTACCACTTCAGTCGGCCGCTGGAGGCTGAGGCCTTCGAGGCGTTTATTCGCGGCTGACGCCGCACCGTTGGAGATAAAGATGCTCGTTACCTTCCACAGCAAGGCCGCCGCCGATTTCACCATGCTCGGCGACGTGGCCCTCACCCTGATCAAGATGATGGGGCTCAGCGGCACGGTGCCCAGCGCCCTCAATCCCGAGGACAGTCCGGCGGCACTGGCCTCGCTGCGCGCCGCCCTGGAGAGCCGGGCCGAGACCCCGGCCGAGGACGACTCGGTGGAGCTGAGCCGCCGTGCCTTCCCGCTAATCGCCATGCTGGAGGCCTCGATCGAGGCCGATGCGCCGGTGATGTGGAGCGAGTGAGGCGCCATGGATGAGCTGATCGAACGCCTGCGCGAGTGCAACGAACCGGTGCCGGTGCCGCTGGAGCTGCCCGACGATGACGACATCAGCGATGTGGAGGAGGCGCTGCTGATCAAGCTGCCCGACGAGCTCAAGCTGTTCCTGCTCAGCGTCAGCGACGTGGTCTGCGGCACCCTGGAGCCGGTCACCGCCGCCGACCCCGGCTCCCACACCTACCTGCCCGAGGTCGCCTCGCGCGCCTGGGATGAGGGGCTGCCGCGGCACATGATCCCCATCTGCGAGCGCCCCGAACGCGGCGGCTACGACTGCCTCGCCCACGACGGCCGGGTGGTCGCCTGGGCCTACGGTGATGAGAGCGGCGAGGAGTGGGAGTCGCTGTGGGAGTGGGTCGAGGCGGTGTGGCTGGGGGAGGGGGACTGATGGCCGGGCATAACGATCCAAAGGGTCCCAACCTCATGCTGTGGATGCCGGTGTTGTTCGTCGTCGGCGTCGGCCTGGGGCTGCTGGCGCTCA
>JBFFSW010000016.1:0-11410 GCA_041572195.1 Thiohalomonadaceae bacterium
CCATTTTTAGTGTCTTCCATTTCCATTTCGGGGTCTGTTCTATTGGTTAGTCATTCTCGGTAGTTAGCGTCCTTGTGAGACAAATGCTGGTACATGAATAATGTTAGTCTTACAGTGATGCGATTATTCTTACTGACATTTTATGACTCTCGATAACATGAAAAATTAACTCGAATTAAATCAATCGCCAATGATCCTACCCGGTGTAGGTGTATGCTTAGACCTGCCCTACACACATTGTCATTATTAGCTCCCGGATTACGCTAACAGCGCGGTTGAGTTGATCTATCGAAATAAACTCATCCGCCTGATGCGCCTGGTCAATGCTTCCCGGCCCCAGAATTATGGTTTGCATGCCCAGTTGCTGGTAGTAGGGGCCTTCGGTGGCGTAGGCAACGGACTCCGCCTGGTGGCCGGTGAGGCGTTCGGCGACGCGGACGATCTCGGAGGCGGCGTCGGTGTGCATGGCGGGGATGCCTTCGAACAGTGGGCGGACCTCGTTGGTGAGGCCGCTGTCGGCCAGCAGGCGATCCAGGCGGTTCTTGAGGCTATGTCTTAACTCATTGATTTCAATCCCTGGAACGGGGCGCAGGTCGATGTGCAGTTCGCAGTGGCCGCAGATGCGATTGGGGTTGTCGCCGCCGCAGATGTGGCCGAGGTTAAGGGTGGGGTGGGGGACCTTGAAGCTGGGGTCGTTGAAGTCGCGTTGCAGCTCGTCGCGCCAGCGCATGATCTCGCCGATCACCTTGTGCATCCCCTCCAGGGCGCTGAGCCCGAGGCTGGGGTCGCTGGAGTGGCCTGAGCGACCGCGCAGGTGGATCGCCTCCATGATGATGCCCTTGTGGGCGTTGACCGGGCGCATGCCGGTGGGTTCGCCGACCACGGCGTAGCGGGCACGGGGGCGGCCGAGCTCGACCAGGGCGCGGGCGCCGTCCATGGAGCTCTCCTCGTCGGCGCTGGCGAGGATGATGAGGGGTTCCTTCAACTCCTTGTCTACAAAGGATTTTGCCGCCTCGATGGCGAGCGCGAAGAAGCTCTTCATGTCGGCGCTGCCGAGGCCGTAGAGGCGGTTGTCCGCCTCGCTCATGCGGAAGGGGTCGTGGTTCCAGCGCCCCTCGTCGTAGGGCACGGTGTCGGTGTGCCCGGCCAGCACCAGGCCGCCGGGGCCGGAGCCGAGGGTGGCGATCAGGTTGGCCTTGTTGGGCTGGGTGGGTAGCGGCAGCACCTCGACGGCGAAGCCCATGCCGTCGAGCCATTCGGCCAGTTGGTCGATGACGGCGCGGTTGCCGGTGTCGAAGGCGGGGTTGACGCTGCTCATCGACGGCAGGGCGATGAGGCGGGCGATCATCTCGAGCAGGGGCGGTGGTGGCGTTTTCATGCGCTGATTGTGGGGCCTGGGGGCTCACCGCCACAAGCGAAAAAAGTCGTTTGCGCTCGCCCTTCGTGGTGCTACATTTCGCGCCTTACCACCGTGCTCCCGCAAGGAGGGGCACCGCCGATGATCCGCAAGGCCACACTCGCCGACCTCGAGCCGCTGCTGGCTCTGGAGTCCCGTTGTTTCGATGCCGACCGCATCTCCCGCCGCAGCTTCCGTCACCTGCTGACCCGCGCCAACGCCGTCACCCTGGTGGACGAGCGCGATGGCGTGATCGCCGGTTACGCCACGGTGCTCTTCAATATGGGCACCTCGCTGGCGCGCCTCTACTCCATCGCCGTGGACGCGGCGTGGCGCGGCGTCGGCGTCGGCGCCGAACTGGTGGCGGCCTGCGAGCGGGCGGCGCTGGATGGGGAGTGCGTGTCGCTGCGCCTGGAGGTGCGCGATGACAACGCCGCCTCGCTGGCGCTGTTCAGGGGCCTGGGCTATCGGCGCTTCGGCCACTACCACGACTACTACGAAGACCACATGGACGCGGTGCGCCTGGAGAAGGACCTGGCGCCCCACCTGAACACCGAGCTGGCCACCGTGCCCTACTACCGGCAGACCCTCGATTTCACCTGCGGCCCGGCCTCGTTGATGATGGCGATGGCGGCGCTGGAGCCGCGCAGCCCCCTCGACCGGGCCGCCGAGATCCAGCTGTGGCGCGAATCGACCACCGTCTTCATGACCGCCGGCCACGGCGGCTGCGGCCCCCACGGCCTGGCCCTGGCGGCACGCCACCGCGGCTTCGAGGTGGAGGTGTTCCTCAGCGAGGAGGGCGCGTTGTTCATCGACTCGGTGCGCAGCCAGGAGAAGAAGGAGGTGATGGAGCTGGTGCAGGACGGCTTCGAGCAGGAGACGCGGCGCCTGTCGCTGCCGGTCCACTACCGCCAGCTGGCCCTGGGCGAGATGCGGGAGGCCTTCGATGCGGGCGCCATCGTCGTGGTGCTGATCAGCTCCTACCGCATCTACCGCGAGAAGTTTCCGCACTGGGTGGTGGTGACCGGCTTCGACGAGCGTTACATCTACGTGCACGACCCCTACGTGGACGAGGAGAAGGGCAAGGTCGAGGGGGATTCCATCAATATGCCGATCCTGATGAAGGATTTCGAGCGCATGGCCCGCTACGGCAAGTCGGGCCTGCGCGCGGCGCTGATCATCCGCCGCGGCGAGCAGGCCGCGGCGCAGGGGGAACACGCATGAGCCGCCAACTGATCGTGGTGGAGAATATGGCCGACTGGAAGCTGGCCGAGAGCGACATCGAGGTGGTGCACGTGGACGACTACCTGACCGGTGGCGACTACCTCAAGCAGCGCAATATCCAGGTCGTCAACCTCTGTCGCGGCTACAAGTATCTGAGCGTCGGTTATTACTGCTCGCTGCTGGCCGAGGCGCGCGGTCACCGCGTGGTGCCGACGGTGAAGACCATGCTCGACCTCAGCCGCAAGTCGATGTACAGCCTCGACATCGGCGACCTCGACGCGCGCGTGAGCAAGGCCTTCAAGCAGCATGCGGGCGACGAGGGGAGCGATCGCTTCAGCATCGACTGCTATTTCGGCCACACGGAACACCCGCCGCTGGCCTCGCTGGCCGCGCGGGTGTTCGAGCGCTTCCCCGCGCCGCTGCTGCGCCTGGAGTTTCGCCACGCCGATGTCTGGCGCCTGCACGGCATCAAGTCGGTGCCGCTGCACAAGCTGGACAGCGCGCAGCGCGGGCGCTTCGCCGAGGCGCTGGAGCGCTATCGCAAGAAGCGTCGGCGCAATTACAAGCGCGTCCCGGCGCCGCGTTACGACATCGCCATCCTGCACGACCCCAGCGATCCGCTGCCCCCCTCCAACAGCCGGGCGCTGAATCAGTTCATCCGCGCGGGCGCCGAGCTGGGGCTGGAGGTGGAGCTGATCGAACGGCGCGACTATGCACGCCTGGCGGAGTACGACGCCCTGTTCATTCGCGACACCACCCGCATCGACCACTACACCTACCGCTTCGCCAAGCGCGCCGAGAGCGAGAACATGGTGGTGATCGACGACCCGCGCTCCATCCTGCTCGGCGCCAACAAGGTGTACCTGGCGGAGCTGCTGCGGGCCAACAAGATCCCCACCCCGAATACGGTGATCGTCGGCAAGGGTGACCTGGAGGCCGCCGAGGCCCGGATCGGTTACCCCATGGTGCTCAAGGTGCCCGACGGCTCCTTCTCGCTGGGGGTCTACAAGGTGGAGAACCGCGAGCGGATGCTGGAGGTGACCGCCGAGCTGTTCAAGAAGTCCGAGCTGATCCTGGCCCAGGAGTTTCTCTACACCGAGTTCGACTGGCGCGTCGGCATTCTCAACCGCAAGCCGATCTACGTCAGCCAGTACTTTATGTCGAAAAAGCACTGGCAGATCGTGCAGCACGACGGCAAGGGGGGCTTCAAGGAGGGGGGATTCACCACCATGACGGTGGAGCAGGCCCCGCCGCGGGTGGTGGAGACCGCGCTCAAGGCGGCCAACCTCATCGGCGACGGCCTCTACGGCGTCGACCTCAAGCAGCGCGGCGATGATGTCTACGTCATCGAGGTCAACGACAACCCCAATATCGACACCGGCGTCGAGGACGCGGTGCTCAAGGATGAACTCTATCGCCTGGTGATGGGCGAGTTCCTGCGCCGGCTGGATCTGCAGCGGCGGCGTTAGAAGCTGTATTTCAGCTCAGCGAAGAGTCGATCACTCTCCCCCCACCGGGTCGTACCATTCCCATCCCAATAACTCATTACCCCACCACTAAGTCCAAGCCCGTCGGCCAGTTCGTAGTCGGCGGCGAGGCGGGCGAAGCCGCCGTTGTCGATGCCGAAGTCGAACAGGCCAACCAGCACCGTGGGCTTGAGGCGGGCGTGGAGGAATTCGCCGCTGTAGCGCAGGGCCATCTGCCGTTGCGTGCCATCGCGCTCGACCATTTCCAGGGCGAGGGTGGTCTCGCGCAGGCCGGAGTACTCGGCGCCGATCAGCACGTCATCGCGGTTGTCGATGCGCGCCGCCTCCATCTTGAGCAGCCAGTTGCCGCTGACCCAGTTGGCGGCGACGCCGCTCATCTGTCGCCTCTCGTGCGGCGCGGTGTCATCGAGGAAGCTGGCGCGGTAGAGGGAGATGTCCCAGCCGCTGAACTCCCCCTTGAGGGCAGCGGCGTACTCGGTGTTTTCGCCGCCGCTGGCCGGGGTGGTGTCGGGCATCGGCACCGGGGCGGGGTAGAATTCGGAGCCGTAGACCGGGCTCTTGTTCAGGCGAATTTCGGGAATGGCCATCAGCGAAAGGCCCCACTCTCCTACATAGGCGTCGATTTTTGCCATGGCCACCGGCAGGCGCAGGTCCTCGATGTCGACCATGCCCGGTTCGCGGCTATCCAGGGGGTTGATGACATCGGTGACGCGCAGGCTGTCGGAGCGGCCCCAGACGACGATCTGCCGCCCCAGCTTGATATCCACGCTGGGGTGCAGCGAGCCGCTGATCCACGCCTCGCCCAACTCCGCCTCGCTTTCATAGGCGTCGATAAATTCCGTGGTATAGGCATCACTGTAGGCGCCATTGTAGGCGGCGTTGCCCGCCAGCTTGCCGCGCCAGCCGTCGCCGAAGCGCCCCTCCAGATCCAGGTTGATCTTGATGCGCGCGCGGGAGAGGCCGTGAACATCGTGGGGAGCGTTGTCGCCGGGGACGACGGGGTGGCCCAGGGTGTAACCCAGGCCGAAGGCGGCGCTGCCGCCCAGGGTGTAGGGCTTGGGTGGTTCGGTGGGCGCCACGCTCTCCGCCACGGCGGGTTCGTCGAACCCTTCCAACAGCAGGTCGATGTTCTCATCGGCGGCCTGTGCGCCGCTGGCGATGAGTAGCAGTAACGCGGCCCTCATTACAGCCCCTTCTCCAAACGCCGGGTGGTGAACATCGCCTCGTCCAGCGCCTGGTTGTAGCGGATGTTGTCGAAGTTCAGCTCGGTGCGGTGCAGGGTGCTCTTGCCCTGCTTGGTGGTCATGCTCATGCGGGTGATGGTCCAGACGCCGTCGATCTGCTCAAGCCCCGGCACGTCGAAGTATTTCAGCCGTCCGCCCTCGGCGCTCCAGTGGATGGCGCGGGTGACGATGAAGTTGTCCTGGCGCACGAACAGCAGAGATTTCTTGTAGCCGGTCTCCTCGATCTCCTCGCGCGATTTCGGCACCGCCTCGATCAGCCACACCGCGGCGCCGTGCACCTCCAGGGTCTTCTGGAGGGTGAAATCGTAGGCGTCGATGTTGCGGCGGGTCATGTCGGAGTAGTTGAAGTCCGAGCCCATGAAGCTGCCGCTCTTGTCCGAGGAGGCGATGCGTTTGACCTTGCGCAGGGCGGGCAGGTAGAGCCACTGGTCATCGTCCAGGGTCGGGTCATCGTAGTCGTAGGTGAGGAAGCCGGTGCCGGCCACGTCGGCCGGTTCCAGGAAGAACATAATCCGCTGCTTGTCCTCGCCCTTGTCCTTGTCGAAGCTGCGCATGGCGCGGCGGCGTTCGTTGCCGTGCTTGTCGATCAGCAGCATGGACATGTCGGCGATGCGGTTGTCGCCGTCGTCGCGGTCATTGACCGCCTGGACGATCTCGCGGGCGCTCATCTCGGCGTGAGCCGGGAGGGCAAGGGAGGCCAGCAGAACAGTGAGTAACAGTCGTTTCATCGTCATACTCCGTTGATCAGTAGTCACCTTCATCGGCCAGCAGGTGTTTGCGGTGCATCAGCGCCATCAGCGCCGGGGCGAGGAAGAAGTCGGCCAGCAGCGCCATGATGATGGTGAAGCCGGTGAGCAGGCCGAAGTTGACCACGTTGCTCAGGTCGGCGAACAGATAGAGGAAGAAGCCGAGCGAGAGCACCACGGTGGTCACCAGCATGGCGCGGCCGGAGGAGAGCAGGGTCTCGCGTACGGCGAAGGCCACGTCGCCGCTGATGGCGTGGTAGCGGCGGTAGTTGTGCATGAAGTGGATGGTGTCATCCACCGCCAGACCGATGGCGATGGAGCCGATGAGCATGGTGAAGAGATCCAGCGGCATGCCGAACCAGCCCATCAGCCCGAGGGTGAGGATGATGGGGGTGAGGTTGGGGATCATGCTCACCAGGCCTACGCGGACGCTGCCGATGAGCAGCACCATCATCAGCGTGATCACCAGCGCGGCGATCACGTAGCTCTGGGCCATGGAATAGATGGTGGCGCCCATGGTGCGACCGAGCAGGGTTGCCATGCCGGTGGAGGAGACCTCGACGCCATCCCCCAGCTCGGCGCGGAACAGCGCCTCCAGCTCGTCGATGAAATCCTCGTAGAGGATGCCGTCCACCCAGGGCATGCGCGCGGTGAAGCGGGCGGTGGTGAACTGCGAGTCGACGAAGTCCTCCATGTCGTCGGAGCCGGAGTTCTCGAACAGCAGCAGCTCCTGAGCGATCAGCTCACGGTTGTCGGGGATGGCGTAGAACTCCGGGCGGTTCTCGTTGAGGGCGCGGTTGGACTCCTTGAGGATGTCGGCCAGCGACAGGCTCTTGCCGACGAACAGCTCGCCGTGGTCGATCGCCTCCACCTTCGGCCCCAGGTCGGAGAGGGCCTGCATGATGCGCGGCTCGTAGAGGCCGTTCACCTCGGCGGTCTTCACCACCACCTCCACCGAGCTGGCCCCCTTGAGGCGCGAGTCGATGAAGTCGGTGGCCTGACGCACCGGGTGCTCCTCGGCGAACCATTCGAAGGGCTTGTGCGAGAACTTCACCTGCAGCGCCCCGGCCAGCCCCACCGCCAGCACCACGGCGCTCAGCCCCAGTACCACGTTGGCACGGCGGGTGGAGAAGTCGGCGATGGCGCTGAGCAGGGCGTCGGTGCGCTCGCGGATGGCCTGACTGCCCTGCGATTTTTTCGCCTTAATCGGCACGATGGAGAGCAGCGCGGGCAGTAGCACCAGGGTGTAGACGAGGGCCAGCAGCACACCGGCGGCGGCGATCAGTCCCAGGTCGCTGACGGGGGCCACCTCGGCCCCGGCGAAGGAGGCGAGGCCCGCGGCGGTGGTCAGCGAGGTCATGGCGATGGCCAGCCCCGAGTGGCCCAGGGCGTAGGCGATGGCGGTCTCCTTGTGGCCGCTGGACTCCACCTGCTCATCCTTGTCGTGCAGCTGCTGCAGGCGGCGGAAGAAGATGGTCAGCAGGTGCACCGAGGCTCCCACCCCCACCGCCAGCAGGAAGGAGGGCATGATCTGGGTTGGCAGCTTGAAGGGGATGCCGACCAGACCCATCAGCCCCAGGGTGGAGGCCACCGACAGGGCCACGGTGAGCATCGGCAGGATCACCCCGGAGAGGCGGCGGAAGAGCAGGAACAGCACCAGGCTGATGGCGGCCAGGGCCATCAGCATGAAGCGCTTCATGTTGCTCTGCATGGAGCGCTTGAGGGTGTCGCCCACCACCGGCGAACCGGCCAGGCGGATGTTGAAGCCCTCGCCCTGATGACGGCCGACGATGTCGCGCACCGCCGCCACCAGCTCGCTGTTCTCGGCGTCGCTGAGGAAGGGGCGGGGGCCCTCTTGCGCGTCATCGAAGCCCGCCATCACGTCCACCTCCTGGCCGACGCTGGAGTAGGCGTTGGTGCGCAGGACGATGCTGGTGATGGTGCCGTCGGCGGAGATGAGCAGGTCACGGTAGACCGGGTTGGCCAGGGCGCGGGCCTTGATCGCGGCCAGCTCCTCGTCGCTGGTGGGCATCTCCTCCAGCAGCTCGCCGACGATCAGCGCCCCCTCGGCGCCGACGGTGGAGCGGGCGTTGATCAGCGAGGTGATGTCGTCCAGGTGCGGCACCGTGTCGCGCAGTTCGATGTGCAGGGCGCGCAGCCGCTCGAGGAAGGGCAGGCTGAACACCTCCTCGCCGTCGATGGCCAGCAGCACCACCTCGTCGCGGCCGAACTGCTCGCGGAAGGCGTTGTAGTCGAGGAGGATGGGGTCCTCCTCGTGCAGGAAGCCCTCGGTGGAGGTGTCCATGGTCAGGTGTTTGGCCTGGCTCACCAGTCCCACGATCAGCGCCAGCATCAGCAGCAGCACCTTCCAGTGGTGACGGTAGACCGTGTGGCCAAAGGCCTCGAAGCCGGTCTCGATGCGGTGACGGATGCCGTTCATGGCTGGGACTCCTGTGTTTTCTCTGGTTGGGGGACGCGGATGGCGGCGAGGATCAGGTCACCGATCTCGCGTCCTGCCTCCTCGGTGGAGATGAAATGGCTGGGGTCGTGAATCTCGGGGCGGGCCTCGACGTTACGACGGCGGATGGGCTCGTTGGCGGAGTAGAGCATCAGCGAGCCCACCATCATCATGTGCACCATGAAACCGTTGACCGGGCGGAACAGGCCGCGTTCGACGCCAAGGGCCAGGGTCTCGCTCAGGGCCCCCAGAAGCCGCCCCATGTGGGCCACCGCGGCGGGCGGCAGGTTGCGTCCGCCACCGGCCACCTCGCGCAGCATGATGGGCGCGGCATAGCGCATGTTACCGGTGTGTTTGGCGAAGATTTCCACCACCGAGCGGATGCGAGCCTCGCAGTCATCGACCCCGGCGACGGCCTCCTCCACCTCGTCGACGCCGCGCCGCAGGACACGCTCGATCACCGCGTGGTAGAGCGCCTCCTTGTCGCCGATCTGGTAGTAGAGGGTGGCCTTGTTGACCCCGGCGGCGCGCGCCAGCTCATCGACCCGCGCCCCCTCGTAGCCCTTCTCGGCGAACACCTCTGCGGCTGCCTCGAGGATGGTCTCGGCGGTAGTCTCGCTGTTGATGTGGCTGGGTCGACCCATAATTCAACCGTTTGGTTAAAACGAATGGTTGAAAACTAGAGGAGTGGGGATAGAATGTCAAGTTCCTCAACTTATAACCGTAAGGCAACCCATGATGCTCAAGGCCCGTTTGTTCTCTCTAGCCCTCTTCGCGCTGCCCTTGTCCGCCGTCGCCACCGATGAGCGCGAGGTGATCGTTCTAAGCGTAGAGGAGCGCACCCTGCTGCTGGCGGAGATGCGCACCATGCTGAGCTCGGTCCAGGGTGTGGTGGCGGCGCTGGCCGATGAGGATAACGTGGCGCTGGTCGAGGCGGCGCGTGCCTCGGGTCGGCGTCTGGCTGCCGGCGTACCCGCCTCGGCCGCCGCCAAGCTGCCTCAGGGCTTCAAGGAGCTGGGTGGGCCCACGCATATGGGCTTCGACACCCTGGCGATGGCCGCGGAACAGGGGGAGACCAGCGATATGCTGCTGATGCGTCTGGGTGATGTGCTGGGCAACTGCGTCAGCTGCCACGCCCGTTACCGATTCGAGGCCGCCCCTTCGCGCTGAGCCTCCCGGCGACATATAATCCCCCTTTCGCACACACCAGCATGAGTGACCCCGATGCCTGAATACCGCTCCCGCACCTCCACCCACGGCCGCAACATGGCCGGTGCCCGCTCCCTGTGGCGCGCCACCGGCATGAAGGACGAGGACTTCAGCAAGCCCATCATCGCCATCGCCAACTCCTTCACCCAGTTCGTGCCGGGCCACGTGCACTTGAAGGATATGGGCCAGCTGGTGGCGCGTGAGATCGAGGCGGCGGGTGGCGTGGCCAAGGAGTTCAACACCATCGCCATCGACGATGGCATCGCCATGGGTCATGGCGGCATGCTCTATTCGCTGCCGAGCCGCGAGATCATCTCCGACGCGGTGGAGTACATGGTCAACGCCCACTGCGCCGATGCCCTGGTGTGCATCTCCAACTGCGACAAGATCACCCCCGGCATGCTCAACGCCGCGCTACGCCTGAACATCCCGGTGGTGTTCGTCTCCGGCGGACCGATGGAGGCGGGCAAGGCGGTCGTGCACGAGCAGACCGTGGCCCTGGATCTCGTGGATGCGATGATCATGGCCGCCAATCCCGATGAGAGCGATGCCGATGTCGAGACCGTTGAGCGTTCCGCCTGCCCCACCTGCGGCTCCTGCTCCGGTATGTTCACCGCCAACTCCATGAACTGCCTGACCGAGGCGCTGGGCATGAGCCTGCCGGGTAATGGCTCGCTGGTGGCCACCCATGCCGACCGTGAGAGACTGTTTCTTGAGGCAGGCCGTCTTGCCGTGGCCCTGGCGAAACGCTATTACGAGCAGGACGACGCCTCGGTGCTGCCTCGCGCCATCGCTACCAAGTCCGCGTTCGAGAACGCCATGAACCTGGATATTGCCATGGGGGGCTCTACCAACACCATTTTGCACCTGCTGGCGGCGGCACAGGAAGCGGGGGTCGATTTTACCATGGCTGATATCGATCGCTTGTCACGCAAGGTGCCACATCTGTGCAAGGTGGCCCCCTCGACCCAGCAGTACCATATGGAGGATGTGCACCGCGCCGGGGGCGTGATGGGTATCCTGGGTCAGCTCGAAAGCGCCGGCCTGCTGCATACCGATGTCAGCACTGTGCATGCCCCGACGATGGGCGAGGCGATTGCATTGTGGGATGTCACTCGAACGGATGACCAGAAGCGCAAGGATTTCTTCCGTGCCGCCCCCGGCGGTGTGCCGACCCAGGTCGCCTTTAGCCAGGACAAGCGCTATCCGGATCTGGATCTGGACCGCGAAAACGGCTGCATCCGCGATATCGATCATGCCTTCTCCAAAGAGGGGGGGCTGGCAGTGCTATACGGCAACATCGCCGAGGAAGGCTGTGTGGTGAAGACCGCCGGGGTGGATGAGTCGATCCTCAAGTTCACTGGTCCTGCACGTATTTTCGAGAGTCAGGATGCGGCGGTGAAGGCCATACTGGGTGATGAAATTAAAGAAGGGGACGTCGTGATCATTCGCTACGAAGGGCCTCGTGGTGGACCTGGTATGCAAGAGATGCTTTATCCCACCTCGTATCTGAAGTCCAAAGGCCTGGGCAAGGCCTGCGCCTTGCTGACCGATGGGCGTTTTTCCGGCGGGACTTCTGGTTTATCTATCGGACACGTTTCTCCCGAGGCCGCCGAAGGAGGGGCCATCGGTCTGGTGAAAGAGGG
>JBFFSW010000017.1:0-11189 GCA_041572195.1 Thiohalomonadaceae bacterium
GAGATCGCCGGTTTCTTCGGCGCCGCCGCCGCCGCCAAGCTGATCCCGGTGCCCGGCGATCAGGCCGAGGTGGAGGAGGCGGAGATCAAGGCCGACAGCCACCCGGAACCGGACGGCATGCTGCAACTGAAGATCCTGCGCGAGCTCTCACAGATGCTGGACACCAGCGCCGACCTCAACCTGGTGATGGAGCTGGTGCTGGAGGGGATCTACCGCGGCGTCGGCATGGACCGTGCCCTCTTCGCCCTGCTCACCCCCGACCGCAAGGGACTGCGCGCCAAATACGCCCTGGGTGAAGACGGCGAGAGTTTCAGCCAACGGTTCCACTTCACCCAGCACCCGCAACAGCCCAACATCTTCTTCCAGGTGCTGGAGCGCGGCGCCGGTGGCTGGGTGGACAATCACCGCCAGCCCCAATACGCGCCACTGCTGCCCGCCTCGGTCACCGCGGTGATCGGCCGCTCCCCCTTCTTCGTCGCGCCGCTGCGGATCAACGACCGCACCATCGGGATCATTTACGCCGATCGGGCGCTATCGGGCCGCGATCTGGACGAGGACAGCTTCGAAAATTTCCAACACTTCGCCAAGCAGGCGAGCATGGGGCTGAGCTTCATCGCCAAGAACGGCCGCTAACACGATTTTTTCCCCGATCACAAGCCCCCCACGCCACTTTTATTCACAGCGAACGAAAGATCAAGCACTTAGCCTCACGCCACTGGAGGCACCTCCATTAGCACTCTCTAATTAAGAATAAATGCTATATTTTTCAGTGTGTTATAAAATCGTTCAAAATCTCGCCATTTTGACGATGATGTGACAACCATGCGCCCTGAGGGCGGATTTGCTCATCTAATCCACAAAGTTATCCACAGCTTTTGTGGATAACCCCCCGCCCCACGGAGACTCAATAACTTAGCTCTCCACGGCCCCTTTTAGGGCACGATTTTCGCCCGCCCGGAGTGCTAGAATCGCCCCATGTCTCACCCCATCCTGCGCATCGCCGTCCCCTCGCCCCTGCGTCGCCTGTTCGACTACCGCGCACCCGCCGACTGCCCCCATCCGCCGCGTCCGGGGCAACGCTATCGGGTCCCCTTCGGCCGCGGCTCCACCATCGGCATTCTGGTGGAGCTGGCCGACACCACCGACGTGCCCGAGGGCAAGCTCAAGCCCGCCGAGGCGCAGCTGGACGACGAGCCGCTGCTCGGCCCCGAGGAGCTGAAGCTGGCCGCCTGGGCCGCCGACTACTACCGCCACCCGCCGGGTGAGGTGTACGCCACCGCCCTGCCGGTGGCCCTGCGTCAGGGCAAGGGGGCGGAGGTGAAGCCGCTGCTGCGCTGGCGCTTGAGTGAGGCGGGGCGTGGGCTGGAGCTTGACGAGCTGAAGCGCGCGCCACGCCAACAGGCGCTGTTGCGGCTGCTGGGGGCCGAGTCCGGGGGGCTGGACGCCGAACGCATCAACGCGGTGCAGGAGAAGTGGCGCCCGAGCATGAAGGCTCTGGTGGAGAAGGGCTGGGTGGAGGAGATCGAGGGCTCCTGCCTGCCACAACCACCAACCGAGAGAGACCAGCCGCCCGAGCTGCACGATGAGCAACAGGCGGCGGTAGAGGCGCTGGCCACCGCCAAGGGGTTCAAACCCTTCCTGCTCGATGGGGTGACCGGCAGCGGCAAGACCGAGGTCTACCTACAGCCTATGGCGCGGGTACTGGCCTCCGGTCGCCAGGTGCTGGTGCTGGTGCCGGAGATCGGCCTCACCCCGCAGCTGCTGGAGCGCTTTCGCCGCCGCCTGGCCCTGCCCATCGCCGTGCTCCACTCGGGACTGGCCGAGGGGGAGCGACTGTGCGCCTGGCAGGCGGCTCGCTCCGGCGAGGCGCCAGTGGTGATCGGCACCCGCTCGGCGCTCTTCACCCCCATGCATAAGCTGGGGCTGATCATTCTGGATGAGGAGCACGACGCCTCCTTCAAGCAGCAGGAGGGGTTCCGCTACTCGGCCCGCGACGTGGCCCTGGTGCGCGGCCGCAATCTGGACATCCCGGTGCTGCTCGGCTCCGCCACCCCTTCACTGGAGTCGCTCAACAACGTCCGCGCCGGGCGCTACACCGAGCTGCGCTTGCGAGAGCGGGCCGGGGGCGCCCAACCGCCCTCCATCCAGCTCATCGACCTGCGCCACCAGCGCATCGAGGAGGGGCTGACCGCGGCCATGCGCTCGGCCATGGGCAGGCACCTGGAGGCGGGCGGTCAGGTGCTGCTATTCCTCAACCGCCGCGGCTTCGCCCCCACCCTCTTCTGCCACGACTGCAGCTGGGTCGGCCACTGCCAGCGCTGCGACGTGAACATGACCTATCACGCCGCCGAGCGCCGCCTGCGCTGCCACCACTGCGGCACCGAGCGGCCGGTGCCGCCGCAGTGCCCGGAGTGCGGCAGCGTCGACCTGCGCCCCCTGGGCCAGGGCACCGAGCGCATCGAGCAGGCGCTGCGCGAACACTTCCCCGAGCGACGGGTGCTGCGCATCGACCGCGACGCCACCCGCCGCAAGGGGAGCATGGAGGAGCTGCTGGCCGAGGCGGTCTCCGGTGGCGCGGAGATCCTCATCGGCACGCAGATGCTGGCCAAGGGGCACCACTTCCCCAAGGTCACCCTGGTGGGGATCCTCGACGCCGACCAGGGGCTGTTCAGCGCCGACTTCCGCGCCACCGAGCGCATGGCCCAGCAGGTGCTACAGGTGGCCGGGCGCGCCGGGCGCGCCGAACGCCCCGGCACGGTGCTGATCCAGACCCACCAGCCCGAACATCCGCTGCTACAGACCCTGATCCTGCACGGCTACCCCGCCTTCGCCGAGGCGGCCCTGGCCGAGCGCCGCGACGCCGCCCTGCCCCCCTACAGCCACCTCGCCCTGCTGCGCGCCGAAGGGCCCAGCGCCGAGGCCCCGCGCGCCTTCCTCTCCGCCGCCTACGCCCTGGCCGAGTCCCTGGGCAGCCACGGGGTGATGCTGCTCGGTCCGGTGCCCGCGCCCATGGAACGCCGCGCCGGACGCTTCCGCGCCCAGCTGCTGCTACAGGCCGAGTCCCGCGCCGCCCTGCAACGCCTGCTCAGCCCCTGGGCCCCCGCCCTCGAAGGGCTCAAGGAGGGGCGCCGGGTACGCTGGTCGCTGGATGTGGATCCGGTGGAGATGTTCTAAACCCCACTGATTACTTGTCACCCGCACCACCAAACCGGGATAATCACCCGTTTCCCTATAGAAATACTCCCAGGCTGAAGCCCAAGCGATGAAACAAGAGCTCAACGATCTCGTCCTCCAGGCCCTTAACTCCTTGAAGGAGAAGGGTGAAATCTCCTGCGATGTGCCCGCACAGGTGAACATCGACCACGCCCGCGACAAGTCCCACGGCGACTTCGCCACCAACGCGGCGCTGGTGCTCTCCAAGCAGACGGGGATGAAGCCGCGCGATCTGGCCGAGAAGCTGGTGGCGGCGCTGCCCGAGGATGCGCGCGTCGCCAAGGTGGAGATCGCCGGTCCCGGCTTCATCAACTTCTTCGTCGCCGAGGACGCCGCCCGCCAGGTGGTCGCCCAAGTGCTGGAGGCGGGCGAGGCCTACGGCCACTCCACCGTCGGCGCCGGTCAGCGGGTGCAGGTGGAGTTCGTCTCCGCCAACCCCACCGGCCCGCTGCACGTCGGCCACGGCCGCGGCGCCGCCTATGGCGCCACCGTCGCCGACCTGCTGGCCGCCGCCGGTTTCAGCGTGCACCGCGAGTACTACGTCAATGACGCCGGGCGGCAGATGGACATCCTCGCCACCTCGGTGTGGCTGCGCTACCTGGAGCTGGCGGGCGAGGCACTGGTCTTCCCGGCCAACGGCTACAAGGGTGACTACATCTGGGACATCGCCGCCGACCTGCACCGCGAGCACGGCGACGACTACCGCCACGGCGCCGAGACGGTCTACCTCGATATCCCCGCCGACGAGCCCGCCGGTGGCGACAAGGAGCTGCACATCGACGCCCTCATCGCCCGCGCCAAGGCGCTGCTGGGCGAGGCCGGTTACCTCACCTTCTTCGACAAGGCGCTGGAGGTGATCCTCGGCGACATCCGCAACGACCTGGAGGAGTTCGGGGTCGCCTACGAGGAGTGGTATCCGGAGCGCTCGCTGGTGCGCTCCGGCAAGGTGGACGAGGCCATCGCCCGTCTCCAGGCCGCCGGGCACGTCTACGAGAAGGAGGGCGCGCTGTGGTTCCGCTCCACCGACTTTGGCGACGAGAAGGACCGCGTGGTGGTGCGCGACAACGGCGTGAAGACCTACTTCGCCTCCGACATCGCCTACCACATGGACAAGCTCTCGCGCGGCTTCGACCGGGTCATCGACGTCTGGGGCGCCGACCACCACGGCTACGTGCCACGGGTGAAGGCGGCGCTGACCGCCATGGGCGATGCCGAGGACGCCGACAAGCTCGACGTGCTGCTGGTGCAGTTCGCCATCCTCTACCGCGGCGGCGAGCGGGTGCAGATGTCCACCCGCTCCGGCTCCTTCGTCACCCTGCGCGAGCTGCGCGAGGAGGTGGGCAACGACGCCGCCCGCTTCTTCTACGTGCTGCGCAAGTGCGAGCAGCACATGGACTTCGACCTGGACCTGGCCAAGAGCCAGTCCAACGACAACCCGGTCTACTACATCCAGTACGCCCACGCGCGCATCCACTCGGTGTTCCGCCAGCTCTCGGACAAGGGCTATAGCTACGACCAGGCGGCGGGCCTGCACCACCTCGACCTGCTCAACGAGGAGCACGAGGCGGAGCTGTTCACCCTGCTGGCGCGCTACCCCGAGGTGCTGGAGAAGGCCGCCCTCAATCACGAGCCGCATCAGCTGGCGCACTTCCTGCGCGATCTGGCCAACGCCCTGCACACCTACTACAACGCCCACCAGTTCCTGGTGGACGAGTCGGGCCTGCGCGACGCGCGCCTGGCACTGATCAGCGCCGTGCGTCAGGTGCTGGGCAACGGCCTCGGCCTGCTCGGCGTCAGCGCCCCGGAGAAGATGTAAGGCCATGCCACGCCGCCACGACTACGCCAGCAACAGCTCGCCGAAGAAGCGCCCGGCCAACCGGCGCGGCGAGAAGAAGCCGGTGCCCGGCTGGCTGTGGCTGCTGGCCGGGCTCTCCCTCGGTCTGCTGATCGCCTTTCTGGTCTACCTTCAGGGCAAGCCCGGCGGCGGCATCCAGCTCCCCAAGCTGCCCGAGGTCAGCCGTGAGGCGCCCAAGGCCGAGGACACCCGTAGCGTGCGCAAGCCGCCGGAACCCGTGGCGCCGAAAAAGGAGGGGATCGAGTTCAACTTCTACGACATCCTCCCCAACTACGAGGTGGCGATCCCGGAGAAGGAGCTGGAGCAGCCCATCGCCCAGGGGGCCAAGCCCTCCGACTACCTGCTACAGGCGGGCTCCTTCCGCAAGGCCAACGACGCCGACGGGCGCAGGGCGCAGCTGGCCCTGCTCGGCATCACCTCCGAGGTGCGCACCGCCAAGACCGATCGCGGCACCTGGCACCGGGTCATCGTCGGCCCCTTCGCCACCACCCTGGAGCTGGACAAGATGCGTCGGCGCATGCAGGACAACCAGATCGACGTACTGCTGATCCGGCAGAAGAAGTAGCCCCATGCACATCCTCCTCGGCCTGCTGCTCATCCTGCTGCTCGCCGGGGCCATCCTCGGCCCGAGCTACTGGGCCCGGCGCACCTTCCGTCGCTACGCCGTCGAGCGTGACGACATCCCCGGCACCGGCGCCGAGCTGGCGCTGCACCTGATCAAACGCTTCGAGCTGCCGGTGACGGTGGAAAAACTGGAAAGCGACGATGGTTCGGGCGAGGGCTCGGCGGGCGATCACTACGACCCCATCAGCCACACGGTGCGACTCTCCGCCGCCAATCACGATGGCCGCTCGCTCACCGCCGTTGCCGTCGCCGCCCACGAGGTGGGCCACGCCATCCAGCACCAGCGCCGCGAGGCCGCCTTCCTCTGGCGCCTGCGCCTGACCATCATCGCCAACGGCGCGCAGAAGCTCGGCGCCATCGCCCTCATCGCCATGCCCATCATCGCCCTCATCTCCCGCCACCCGCCCAGCGGCCTGCTGATCGGCGCCATCGGCTTCCTCAGCATGGGCGGCGCCGCCCTGGTCCACCTCATCACCCTGCCGGTCGAGAGGGACTCCAGCTTCGGCAACGACCTGCCCATCCTCAAGCAGGGGGGCTACCTCAAGCCCGGCGATGAAAAGGCGGTGCACAAGATCCTCAAGGCCGCCGCCCTCACCTACTTCGCCGCCTCGCTGGCCGCGTTGTTAAATTTGGGGAGGTGGCTACAGGTGTTGCGGCGGTAAAGAACCGCCGCCAACGTGAACTCCATCACACTCGGGCAATGCGCCCGGCGTTATGCTCGCGTGCGTATGCCCGCTAACGGGGAATACGTTCAACCAATAATAAGGAGTTCAATGAGTATGGAAATGCGCAAACTTCCCATCGCCCTCGCCCTCGCGGGCGCCCTCGGCAGCACCGGCATCCACGCCGCCGACGGTAACTACGCCAACCTGCAGCTGGCCTTCGCCAATGTCGATGGCTTCGACAGCACCATGGCCCTGGTGGCCGCCTACGGCATCCCGCTGGAACAGTACGGCATCGACGTCGAGCTCGAGCTGACCAAGTCGCTGGGCGACGCCAGCACCAGCGATACCTATCCCTTCGTCGGCACCATCACCCTGGACGCCTCCTACATGACCCTCGCCGGTTACGCGGTCTACACCATGCCGCTGCAGGACAAGCTGGACCTGCGCGCCCGCGCTGGCCTGCTCTACGAGGATGTCTCGGTCACCGCCAGCAGCCCCCTTGTCACCGTCTCCGGCGACGGCACCGACATCGGCCTGAGCTTCGGCGTCGGTCTCAACTACGCCCTCAACGACAGCATGAACATCATCGCCGACTACACCATCATCGAGCAGGATATCTCCCACCTCGCCATTGGTGCGCAGTTTGGGTTCTAATTACCCCTGGCTGCGGCAATAAAAAAGCGGGGCTAAGCCCCGCTTTTTTTTCACCTATTTCAGGTAGCTCGCCAAGTCATCCGACCCACCCACATGCTCGCCGTTGATGAACACCTGCGGCACCGTATCCTTGCCGGTAATCGCCCGCACGGTGGTCTCGCTGGCCTCCTGGCCGAGGGTGATCTCCTCGAAGGGCATGCCCCGCTCGCGCAGCATCGCCTTGGCCTTGGCGCAGTAGGGGCAGCCGGGCTTGGTGATGATGGTGACATCGGCCGGTTTGCCCGCCTCGGGATTGATGTGGGCGAGCATGGTGTCGGCGTCGGAGACCTCGAAGGGGTCGCCGGGCTTTTGCGGCTCGATGAACTGCTTCTCCACCACCCCGTCCTTCACCAGCATGGAGTAGCGCCATGAGCGCTTGCCAAAGCCGAGGTCGGACTTGTCGACCAACATGCCCATGCCGTCGGTGAACTCACCGTTGCCGTCGGCCAGCAGGGTGACGTTCTCGGACTCCTGGTCACGGCCCCAGGCGTCCATGACGAAGGCGTCGTTGACCGAGAGGCAGACGATCTCGTCCACGCCGTTGGCCTTGAACACCTCGGCCAGCTCGTTGTAGCGCGGCAGGTGGGTGGCCGAGCAGGTGGGGGTGAAGGCCCCCGGCAGGGAGAAGACCGCCACCGTGCGGCCGTTGAAGATATCGGCGCTGGGCACATCCACCAGCTGGCCGTCGCGGATCTGCTTGAACACCGTCTCGGGTACGCGCTTGCCTTCCATCGATTCCATTGTCGTCTCTCCTCTGTAGGGTTTATCTCGTTGACGGGTGCCAGTATGCGTCGATGCTTGTAATTGGTAAAATCGTTTATATCTTTATAGTCGATAGATAAATTCTATGATTAATCGGGTATCCCTACGCGAGCTGGAGTACCTGCTGGCCATCGACGAGGAGCGCCACTTCGGCCGCGCCGCCGGGCGCTGCTTCGTCAGCCAGCCCACCCTCAGCGGCCAGTTGAAGAAGCTGGAGGAGAGCCTGGGGCTACAACTGGTGGAGCGCGGCAACAAGCGGGTGCGAATGACCCCCGCCGGGGAGGCGGTGGCCGCCCACGCCCGGCGCATCTTCATCGAGCTGCGTGAGCTGGAGGCCTCCGCCGAGCGCTTCCGCGACCCGCTGGCCGGTGAGCTGCAACTGGGGCTGATCCCCACCGTCGCCCCCTACCTGCTGCCGCGCATCATGCCGCTGCTGGGTGAGCGCTTCCCCAATCTGAAGCTGTGGCTGCACGAGCAGCAGACCCACGTGCTGATGGAGCGGCTGGAGCGGGGCGAGCTGGACCTGCTGATCCTGGCCCTGCCGCTACCCGACCACGACTTCGTCGAGGTGGAACTGTTCCGCGAGCCCTTCCAGCTGGCGGTGCCCGCCGATGACCCGCTGGCCGGGGAGAAGGAGGTGGGGCTTGAGGTGCTGCAAGGTCGCGAGCTGATGCTGCTGGAGGAGGGCCACTGCCTGCGCGAGCACGCCCTGGATGTGTGCGTCAGCGCCGGTGCCGGGGAGTACGCCGCCTTCCACGCCACCAGCCTGGAGACCCTGCGGCACATGGTCGGCGAGGGCATGGGTGCGACCCTGATGCCGCAACTGGCGGTGCCGCGTGAGGACGCGGGAGACGGCCGGGTGCGCTACCTCCCCTTTCGCGCGCCCGCCCCCAGCCGCCGCATCGGTCTGCTGCATCGCAAGGGGGGCTACCGCGCCGAGCTGTTCGAGGCCATCGCCGATGGGTTAAGCTTGCCGCCATGTCACTGAATTTCACCAAGATGCACGGCCTGGGCAACGACTTCGTGGTGTTCGACGCCATCAACCAGTCCGTGGAACTCTCCGCCGATCAGATCCGCCTGCTGGCCGACCGCCGCTTTGGCGTCGGCTGCGACCAGGTACTGCTGGTCGAGAGCGCCCAGGGCGAAGGGGTGGACTTCCGCTACCGCATCTTCAACGCCGACGGCTCCGAGGTGCAGCAGTGCGGCAACGGCGCGCGCTGCTTCGCCCGCTTCGTGCGCGACAAGGGGCTGATCGACCGCGATGAGATCGTGGTCGAGACCGCCTCCGGGGTGATCACCTTATATATCGAGGCCGACGGCCTGGTGCGGGTCAACATGGGGGTGCCGGACTTCCGCCCCGCCGCCCTGCCCTTCATGCCGCTGAAGGAGAAGCGCGTCTACGAACTGATCGTCGGCGACGAGCCGCTGAGCATCGGCGCGGTCTCCATGGGCAACCCCCACGCCGTTTACCAGGTGGCCGACGTGGACGCCGCCCCAGTGGAGCAGCTGGGGCCGCTGATCGAATCCCACCCGCGCTTTCCCGAGCGGGTCAACGCCGGATTCATGCAGGTGCTGGACCGTGGCCACATCCGTCTGCGGGTCTACGAGCGCGGCAGCGGCGAGACCCTGGCCTGCGGCACCGGCGCCTGCGCGGCGGTGGCGGTGGGCCGCCACTGGGGCGAACTGGACGAGGAGGTGCGGGTGGCGCTGCCCGGCGGCGACCTCACCATCCGCTGGGCCGGGCGCGGCGAACCGCTGTGGATGAGCGGCCCGGCAACCACCGTCTTCGAGGGACGAATCGAACTATGAGCGACGAACAGCAACACCTGATCGAGGCCGAGGTGGCCGAGTTCCTGCGCGAGCACCCCGACTTCTTCGAGCGCCACGGCGAACTGCTCGACACCCTCAGCCTCAGCCACGCCAGCGGCGGCGCGGTGTCGCTGATCGAGCGCCAGGTGGAGGTGCTGCGCCAGCAGAAGGCGGAGCTGCGCGCGCAGCTGCAGCAGTTGAGCCAGGCGGCGCGCATCAACGAGGAGCTGCTGGGACGGCTGCAGCGGATGATGCTGCGCCTCATCGCCGCGCCCAACCTGGATGGGGCCATCGACGAGCTGAAACAGGCCCTGCGCGAGGAGTTCCACGCCGACGCGGTGCGGCTGATGCTCTTCGAGCACCCCGGCCACGACGAGCATATCGACCGCGAGCACCCCTCGCTGCACGAGCTGGAGGCGCTGCTGGACAGGTGCGACCCCGCCTGCGGCCGCCTCAGCGATGCGCGCATGCACCTGCTCTTCGGCGAGCGCGCCGACGAACTGGCCTCGGCGGTGCTCATCCCGCTGTGCCGCGAGGACCGCCCCTGTCAGGGGCTGCTGGCCATCGCCAGCATCGACCCGCAACGCTACGGCGCCTCCATGGGCACCGTCTTCGTCGCCCACCTGGGGGCGGTCATCGCCGCCGTGCTCGACACCCTGCGCCAGGGTCGCGAGGCGGCCTGATGTCACCCGAGGCGCTGGCCTGGGTGGAGCGCTATCTGGATCACCTGCGTCTGGAGCGGCGCCTCTCGCCGCACACCGTCGACAACTACGCCCGCGACCTCCAGCAGCTCGGCGCCTTCTGCGATCGCGAGGGGATTGAGGCCTGGCCCCAGCTGCGGGTCGGCCACGTGCGAGGCTTCGTCGCCTGGCGTCACCGCTCAGGGCTAAGTGGGCGCTCACTACAGCGCGAGCTATCGGCCCTGCGCGGCTTCTACGACTTCCTCCTGCGCGAGGGCGAGGTGCGGAACAACCCCGGCATCGGCGTGCCCGCGCCCAAGTCCGAAAAGCGCCTGCCCAAGGCCCTGGACGTGGACCAGGCCTCACACCTGGTGGCCCTGGAGGGTGACGAGGGCGACCCACTGCTGCTGCGCGACCGCGCCATCCTCGAACTCTTCTACTCCTCCGGGCTGCGCCTCTCCGAGCTGGTGGGGCTGGACACCCCCGCCCTGGACCTGCGCGACGCGGTGGTCACCGTCATCGGCAAGGGGGCCAAAACCCGCGTGCTGCCGGTGGGCCGCCAGGCCATCGCCGCACTTCAGGCCTGGTTGCGGGCGCGTGGTTCACTGGCCGCCGAGGGGGAACCGGCGCTGTTCGTCGGCCGCACCGGCAAACGCCTGTCACAGCGGGCGGTGCAGGCGCGCATCGACCAGTGGGGCAAGCGCCAGGGGCTGGACCGCCACGTCCACCCGCACATGCTGCGCCACAGCTTCGCCAGCCATATCCTCGAGTCCAGCGGCGACCTGCGCGCGGTGCAGGAACTGCTCGGCCACGCCGACATCGCCACCACCCAGGTCTACACCCACCTCGACTTCCAGCATCTGGCCAAGGTCTACGACCAGGCCCACC
>JBFFSW010000018.1:0-11138 GCA_041572195.1 Thiohalomonadaceae bacterium
CAGCGGGTCGCCGAGCTGACCGAGCGGTTGAGCGACATGGAGGGCGAGGTCGAGGAGCTGCGCGCCAACATCGAAAAGGAGCGCCGCGCCGCCCAGGTGGACCCGCTCACCGGGATCCCCAACCGCCTCGCCTATAACGAGCGCCTGGCCCTGGAGCAGGCGCGCTGGGCCCGCTACGGCTCGCCGCTGTGCGTCGCCGTGTGGGACGTGGACAAGTTCAAGAACGTCAACGACACCTATGGCCATCAGGCGGGCGACAAGGTGCTCTGCGTGGTCGCCAAGATCCTCTCCAAGCAGGTGCGCGAGACCGACTTCGTGGCCCGTTTCGGCGGCGAGGAGTTCGTGCTGCTGCTGCCGGAGACCGAGCTGGAGAGCGCCATGCTCGCGGCCGACAAGCTGCGCGAGAAGATCAGCGCCACCGAGTTCCACCACCGTGGCGTGCGGGTGCCGGTGACCATCTCCTGCGGCGTCGCCCAGTTCCGCGAGGGGGATAACGCCGAGGCGGTCTTCGCCCGCGCCGACGCCGCCCTCTACGCCGCCAAGCAGGGGGGGCGTAACCGCTGCGTGGCGGAGGGCGGCGACTAGGGCGCCCACATCGGATAGAATTTCAGAAAATTAGCACCATATAAATTCAGGGAGGGCGTTACTCGGTCGGATAATCGATTTTGGGGAAGAACTTATGAAACCATTGGTCAGTCTGTCGGCGTTGTTGCTGTTATGGGCCGGATTTGTCGGCGCAGAGCAAAAACCTCTGCTGGTGGGCTTCGCCCAGGACACCCTGGGAAACGATTGGCGCCTGGCGCAGGTGCGTGAGCTGGAGCGTGAGTTTGCCAGATACCCCAACGTCAGGCTTATCGTCACCGACGGCAAGGGGCGCACCGCCAAGCAGATCGGCGATATCGAGGACCTGGTCCACCAGGGGGTGGATATCCTCATCACCAGCCCCCGCGACGGCCGCGCCATGGCCCCGGTGATCGGCCGCATCCACGCCCAGGGCACCCCGGTGGTGCTGGTCACCCGCGGCATTCCCAGCGAGGGCTACACCACCCTGGTCGGCCCCGATGACCGCCTCATCGCCCGCGACGCCGCCCGTTTTCTGGCCTCGCACATGCACGGCAAGGGGCAGGTGCTGATGCTGGAGGGGGTGCCCACCGCCACCACCGCCATCGCCCGCAAGCAGGCCTTCGTCGAGGAGCTGGCGCGGCACCCGGACATGCAGCTGGCCGCCTCGCGGGTCGGCAACTACCTGCGCGCCGACGCCCTGCGTGCGGTCGAGGCGGTGCTGGCCGAGGGCATCGCCTTCGACGCCATCTACGCCCACAGCGACTCCATGGCCGCTGGCGCGCGCATCGCCCTGGAGAAGGCCGGTATCGACCCGACCACCATCCCCATCGTCGGTATCGACTACATCGGCGAGGCGCGTGAGGCGATCCGTAGCGGCCGCCAGGCGACCAGCTTCACCTATCCCACCAGCGGCGCGGCCACGGTGGAGGCGGTGATGGCCATCGCACAGGGGCGCGAAGTGGCGCGACGCATCGTCGTCGAGTCCACCCGCATCACCGCGGAAAACGTCGAGGAGATCGAGCCGATCTTCTAAGCCTCGGCACGCGCTACCCCTAATGAAGAAAAAGCTTCTCCTCCTTCTGCTGCTGACCATTATCCTCACCCTCACCCTGGTGGGTGGGGCCCTCAATTACCTGATCCATGGCTTCTACGAGGAGCGCGCCGGGCAGCAGTTCCAGCGCCTCTACGGCGAGGTCTTCGGTGAACTCCGGACCTACGCCGAGCGTACCGAGGGCATGGCCCGGCTGCTGGCCTCGCAGGAGGACATCGTCGAGCGGGTGAGTATGATCCACCGCTATGCCGACCCCAGCGCCTACGAGCCGCTGGTGTTCGACGGCGAGAAACAGGCCCTGGCCGATGAGCTTGCCCAGCGCGCCCGCTCCGCGCGCATGAGCCGCCTGGCGGTCTACGGCGGCGAGGGGGAGCTGTTCGCCTTCTATAACGAAGGCGAGACCGGTTACGGCAGTTATCGTGACGACGGTGCCTTCCAGCTGATGATGTGGCGGGTGGACGGCTGGCGCGCGGCCGAGCCCGCCTCGGCCATGCAGGACGGTCTCGCCCTTCACCACGGTGATGGCGAGCGCTACCACCTCCACGAGACTCACCTCTCCATCGCCTTCATTGCCCCGGTGCTGCGCCGCTTCCCCGGCGGTGGCGAGGAGCGGGTCGGCTATGTGGTGGCGGAGCGACTGGTTGATCAGAGCTTCGTCTCCAGCGTCATCGCCAACAGCGGGGTGGATTTCTCCATCCAGAGTCAGTCGGATGAGGCGGTCGGCACCGTGCACGCGCTCGATGGTGGCATGCTGCGCGGCTCAACGACCTTCAACTGGCAGCATCATCAGGCCGAGCCACCGGTCCCGCACCGTGGCGAGGATGCCGATCACTACCACGCGGTGGTCTCCGTGCGGGTAGGCGAGGCCGTGGTCTATCTGGTGGGAGGTGTGGACAAATCCATGGTGGAGGCGGCGGTGGAGCAGACCAACCGCGCCGTGTGGCCGGTATTGATCCTCTCGGCGCTGGTGATCCTGCCGCTGGGGGTTTATGTCTCCGGGCGCGCCATCAGCCGTCCGGTGGCCGAACTGCTTGGTGGCGTGGAGTCGATGCGCCATGGCGACTACGGTCGTCGGGTCAGCCCGCGCAGCGACGATGAACTGGGGCGCCTGGCGCTGGCCTTCAACGAGATGGCCGCGCATATCCAGCAGCGTAACGCCGAGGTGGTGGAGAGCGAGAACCGCTATCGTATCCTGGTGGATAACGTCCCGCAGAAGATCTTCTACAAGGACCGTAACTCGGTCTACGTCTCCTGCAACCGCAGTTATGCCGACGAGCTGGGCATCGAGCCGGGGGCGATCGCCGGGCATGTCGACGGCGACTTCTTCAGTGCTGAAATGGCCGATAAGTATCGCGCCGACGACCAGCGCATCATGGCCGCCGGTAAGCTGGAGGAGCTGGAGGAGGGTTTCGTCAACGAGGATGGCCGCCGCTTCGTCGTGCACACGGTGAAGAGCCCGGTGCGCAACGAGCAGGGCGATGTGATCGGTATCCTCGGGGTGTTCTGGGACATCACCGATCGCAAGTACGCCGAAGAGGAGCTGAAGCAGGCCGCCGCGGTGTTCGAGAACACCGCCGACGGAGTGCTTGTGACCGATGATCAGCTGCGCATCACCATGGTCAACCGCGCCTTCAGCGAGATCACCGGTTACGCCGCCGATGAGGCGGTGGGTAACAAGCCCAATTTCCGCCGCTCCGAGCGCCACGACGAGGCCTTCTACCAGACGATGTGGCAGGACATCGAGAGAAACGGCAGCTGGCGCGGCGAGATCTGGAACCGACGCAAGAGCGGCGAGACCTACCCCGAGTGGATGACCATCAGCACCATCACCGACGACGAGGGCAGGCCCAGCCACTACGTGGCGGTGTTCTCCGATATCAGCGCCATCAAGCGTACCCAGGACCAGCTCGACCACCTGGCCCACCACGACCCGCTCACCGGCCTGCCCAACCGCCTGCTGCTGGATGACCGCCTGCGCCATGCCATCACCCGCAGTGGCCGTCACAGCGAACGGGTGGCGGTGCTGTTCCTCGACCTGGACCGCTTCAAGATCGTCAACGACACCCTCGGCCACCCCGTCGGCGACCGCCTGCTGCGCGACGTGGCCGAGCGCCTCAAGGGTTGTCTGCGCGACGCCGACACCGTGGCCCGCCTCGGTGGCGACGAGTTCATCGTCCTCATCGAGGAGTTCGAGCGCCTGGAGGAGATCGATATCGTCGCCGAGAAGATCCAGCACGCCCTGGCGGCCGCCTTCCACATCGACGATCACGAACTCTACCTCGGCGTCAGTATTGGCATCAGCCTCTACCCCGAGGACGGCGACGACGTCGCCACCCTGATCAAGAACGCCGACGCCGCCATGTATCGGGCCAAGGAGTCGGGGCGCAACACCTTCCAGTTCTACACCGAGGAGCTGACCGCCGACGCCGCGCACCGCCTGCGCCTGGAGGCGGGGCTGCGCGGTGCCCTGGAGCACGGCGAGATGGAGCTCTACTACCAGCCCAAGGTGGAGCTCGCCAGCGGCCGGGTGGTCGGCGCCGAGGCGCTGATCCGCTGGAACCATCCGGAGCTGGGCATGGTGCCCCCCGACCAGTTCATCCCCATGGCCGAGGAGAACGGCACCATTATCGAAATCGGCGCCTGGGTGCTGGCCGAGGCGGCCGCGCAGCTCGCCCGCTGGCGTGAGGCGGGGCTGAAGTTGGAGCAGCTGGCGGTCAACATCTCCGGTCTGCAGATCCAGCGCGGCGACCTGGTCGGCCAGGTGCGCCAGGCGCTGGAGCGCAACGGCCTGGACGCCGGGAGTCTGGAGCTGGAGATCACCGAAAGCGTGCTCATGAGCCACCCGGAGCAGGCCGCCGAGGTGCTGGATCGGCTGCGCGGTATCGGCGTCGAGCTGGCGGTGGACGACTTCGGTACCGGCTACTCCTCGCTCAGCTACCTCAAGCGCTTCCCCATCAACTGCCTCAAGATCGACCAGTCCTTTGTCCGCGACATCCCCGGGGATGCCAACGACACCGCCATCACCAAGGCGGTGATCGCCCTCGCCCATAGCCTGCAACTGAAGGTGGTCGCCGAGGGGGTGGAGAACGATGAACAGCGCCAGCTGCTCATCGGCGAGGGCTGCCAGCTGGCCCAGGGCTACCACTTCAGCCGGCCGCTGCCGGTGGCGGAGTTCGAGGCGTATTGCGGCAAGCAATAAAAAAGGCCCTCGCAAGGAGGGCCTTTTTCATCGGATATGGCGCGCCCGACAGGATTCGAACCTGTGACCTTCGGTGTCGGAGACCGATATTCTATCCAGCTGAACTACGGGCGCAAAAGCGGCACTAAGGATACCCGCCGCCGTGCGCGGCGTCCATGCGCCACACGCTTTTTGTTCTTCCGGTATTTTAGGATATACTAAATCAGATACGTTTCAGGCCCCGCCTTTGAACGAACCCTATTCCCCCAGCCCGGGCACTTCGCCGGGCGAGAAAGATTTTGCGAAAGAAATCAGGAGCTTAAAGAGATGAAAAGCTATTTCGGTATGAGCGTCATGGCGTTTATCGGCGTGGCCGTTCTGGTGGTGGTGATCAACTCCGCCATGCAGTCCGCCATCATGGGTGGCCCCAGCGGTGACCTGAGCGAGGCCGCCGTGGCCGAGCGCGTCGCCCCGGTTGGCAAGCTCAACACCGGCGCCCCCATGGAGGCAGAGGCCCCGGTCGTCGCCGCCCCGGCCGCCCCCGCTGCTCCGCGCTCCGGCGAGGCGGTCTACAAGTCCTCCTGCTTCGCCTGCCACGGCACCGGCGCCGCCGGCGCGCCCAAGCTGGGCGATGCCGCCGCCTGGGGCCCGCGTGCCGCCACCGGCATGGACGCGCTGATGAACAGCGCCATCAACGGTAAGAACGCCATGCCCCCGCGCGGCACCTGCGGCAGCTGCTCCGATGACGAGCTGAAGTCCGCCGTCGAGTACATGCTGGAGAACAGCAAGTAACCGAGCGGAGTCACCGCGAAAAAAAGGGGCGCCTCGGCGCCCCTTTTTTTGTCCGTACATCCTAACTATATCCATATATTTACCACTTTCTAATCTTTTGCCCGTCTCTTGTTTCACCCCTTCACGGCGCCTATTCTGCCTCTTCGTCCCGATGCGGAATCTAATAAAAACAAGCCTTCACGGAGGACCCATGGCAGCGAAAAAAAGTAGCGCTTCACGCGAGTCGATGAACATCAATTATGGTCAGCGTGGCATCGCCGACTTTCCCGATTACGCCCACTTTGCCACCTTTACCATTAACGACCCCGAGAAGGCACGAAAGCCATGGCTCGAACTGGCCGGGATGGTCGAGCGGATGTGCGAGCGCTACGGCGGCAAGGTGGTGTGTGTGCGCGGCGTCGACCTGGAGTTGTGGCGCGCCTGGTGTGCGCGCGAAAAAATGCCCCTTCCCAGGTCGCATACTCGCGGCGGTGAGTTGAAGGGGGCGCCCTTCGCCAATACCGGTGGTCACTTCTGGTTTCACATCAAGGGCAGTTCCGAGAAGGCCTGCAAGCGGGTCTTCGATGCTATCGTCGAGAGGCTGGAGCCGATCACCAAGAAGATGATCAACACCCCGGCGGGCAAGCGCCATGACGGCAAGGTGTTCGGTGGTCGGTTTACCGATGCGATGATCAATCCGGTGGACCCGGTCAATCTCTCCGAGCGGGTGATCGTCGGCGGCGAGGATGCCTTCTACCGCGGCTCGGCCTATGTGATTCAGCAGAAGTTCAAGCACAACTGGGATCGCATCAACAATCTCAGCGCGGTTGAGAAGCAGAACATGATCGGTCGTAATTTCGACGACACCATCATCCCGCAGGCGGACGACAGTAGCCACATCAAGTGCGTGCGCCAGCATGATGGTGAGCGGGTGACCCTGCGCATCCTGCGCCAGGCCTTGCCCTTTGGTGAATCGGATAGCGGGCGCGGCAACGAAGAGGGGGTCTACTTCGTCTCCTACGCCCGCGACACCGATGTCTATCACGGCCTGATCGAGGGCATCCGCGGCACGCACAAGGGCTTCGTCAAAGATCAGATGCTCAATAACACCCACGCCGAGTCGGGCAACTTCTGGTTCGTTCCCAGCGCCGAGCTGTGCGGCCTGAAGGGACCGAAGGGCGACGTGGATGTGCCGATGAACCCGTTCTTCGACGTGCGTAGCGCCAACGGCCGGATGTACTACAACAACCGCGATTTCCTGCACCAGATCCGCGACAAGGCCAATAAGCTGGAGATCAGTGACCGCATCACCCGCCTCATCGCCCAGACCTTCAGCACCTGGAACGACACCTGGGAGCGCGAGGTGGTGATGCCGCCGCTCGGTCACCTCAACGATCACCTCAAGCGCGCGCGCTGGAAGGATTACGCCTTCGTGAAAAAGGGCTCCAGCGCCCTGCGTAAGGGACTGGCGATCAAGATCAGCCTATCCGACGTGCTGCTCGGTGAGCGCTTCCGTGAGCAGGCCAACCTCTACAACATCAAGCCCGGCGAGATCATCGTCGGCAACATGCCGCCGATGACACTGGGCTCGGGCACTCAGGTGATGGAGTACCTGAGCATGGAGGAGAAGCAGCACTACTTCTACTCCACGCTCAACGAATACTCGGCCACCGGCCACAATGTGCCCAACTACCCCAAGCTGCTGCGCCTGGGGGTGGGCGGTCTGCTTGCCGAGGTCGAGGACAAGCTGAAGACGGCCGACAAGGGTGACCAGCACGACTTCTACCAGAGCGTGGCCTGGGCCCTGGAGGGGCTGCGCGACTTCATCGCCGCCTATGCCCGCCAGGCGCGTGAGCGCGCCGGGTCCGATGCCTTCAGCGCCGACGACCGTGCCACCTTCGAGGCGGTGGCCGAGCGCATGCAACACCTCTCCAGCGAGCCGCCGCGTGACATGCTGGAGGCACTGCAGCTGATCTTCATCAACAACTGCGCCCTGCATCAAAGCGGCGAGCCGATGTCCATCGGCCGCCTCGACCAGTACCTGATCGATTTCTACAAGGCGGATATCAAGGCCGGGCGTCTGGACAAGGCGGGCGCGCAGGAGGTGATCGATGCCTTCTGGCTGAAGATGGACGAGACCGTGCTCTACAACCGCCAGTTCATGCAGGATTACCTCAACTACGGCACCGGCGCGGTGTTCTACTCCGCGGGCAACTTCCCGCAGGGCTCGGCGCTTAACCAGTGGGTGCAGCAGGTGACCGTGGGCGGCTACCTGCCCACCGCCGACAAGACCCCCAGGGACGGCTGCAACGACATCACCCTGCTTTGCCTGCGCGCCGCCCGGCGCCTGCCGCTTAACGCCCCCTGTCTGACCCTGCGCGTGCACAAACGCATGACCAAGCCGTTGCACAAGGCGATCTTCAAGGAGGCGGCCGACGCCCTGCTCGCCGGCGGCGCCCACCCGGTGCTGCTCAACGACGACAAGTTGATCGAGGGCCTGATGCGAAGCGGCCCGATCACCCTGGAGGACGCGCGCGACTACACCAGCGACGGCTGTTTCGAGCCGATTATCAACGGCAAGTCGGAGTGGGTCTTCAGCTATGTGCCAATCCTGCCGGTGGTGGGCATGGCGATGAATCAGGGGGCCACCATCGAGGGCGCGGGCTGGGTGCACCTGCGCGGCCTCAAGAGCAGCTGGAACTCACCGCCCCCCGAGGCGATCACCAGCTTCAAGCAGTTCATGGAGATCTTCTACACCCACTACACCTGGCAGATTGGCGGCTTCTTTAACTCGCTGGTCAACAGCTACGGTGATTTGTGGAACGTCTGTCCCAGCCCGCTCTTCTCCTCGCTGGTGGATGGCTGTCTGGAGAGCGGTCGCGACCTTACCAACGGCGGCGCCAAATACCACATCGCCGCGCCGATGATGTGCGGCATCACCAACACCATCAACGCCCTCTACGGCATCAAGAAGATGGTCTACGACGAGGAGAGCGCCACCACCACACTGCCGGAGCTTCTGCAGGCGCTGTGGAATGACTGGGGCGAGAACATGAAGGAACCCTTCCACAACACCCTGGCCGGACCGGCCCGCGCCGGGAACATCGCCACCCGCTACCGCGAACTGCGCGAGCAGGCCCTGGCCCTGCCCAAGTTCGGCGAGGGGCGCAGCGAGGAGCTCAAGCGCTTCGGCGACGAGGTGGTGGCTCGCTGCGTGCAAATCATACGCGACGGCCTGGATAAACCCCTGCCGGGCATCGGCAAGGCCTACGAAGGCTTGAAGAAGAAGTACCACATCGACGGCCGCCCCTTCGCCCTCACCATCTGTCCCGGCGTCGGCACCTTCGAGGACAACCTCGGTCTGGGTCTGGGGATGGGGGCCTCGGCCGATGGCCGTCTGGCGGGCCAGCCCATCGCCGACGACTTCAGCCCGGCCCCCAGCCCGGCCGACAAGCCGCCGATGACCCAGCCCTACAAGCTTTACCGATCGCTGGAGGACTGGAACGTGGACTCCATCAACATTGGTATCTCCAACGCCGCGCCGGTGGATATCAATGTGCGCGAGGACTTCCCTCCCAAAGAGATGGAACGCCTGGTCAGGAAGTTCGCCAAGGGCGAGGTGGGTTCCAACCTGCTCACCATTACCACCGGCGACCCGGAGACCTACGAGCAGGCACAGCGCTTCCCCGAGAAATACGACCTGGTACGGGTGCGCCAGGGGGGATGGGCCGAGTTCTACATGGCGATGTTCCCCGAGCACCAGCAGTACATCCTGCGTCGCCCCTACTTCGAGGCCGATTAGCGGGGATTCATGGCAACAAAAAAGGCGGCCCTAAGGCCGCCTTTTTCATGGAGTATCAATCGCTTACGCGTAGGCGTCGATCCGGCCGCCGACGCGCTCGTCGCCGTCGCGGCTGCGCTCGGGCTCGTCCTGCTGGGGCTGGCGGGCCTGCACCTCGTTGGCGGGCGGCACGGCCTGGACGGTCTCGGTGGGGGCCGAGGTGTCGGCGCGGCCCAGCTGCTCCTCGGCGGAGGGGCTGGCGTAGGGGGCGATGGTGCCCGGAATGTTGACGCTGCTGCTGATGTTCATGGTTCTGTCCCTGCGTTAGTGAGACGCTTGCAGATAAGAATAGACGCGGATCCTAGCATTTGCCAGTTTGAATTACCTTAAGACTCTCCGAGCAGCCCCCGGAGGTTGGCCAGGTGGGCCTGGCCGCGCTTCTGCCGCTCCTCGGCGGGCACCTCGATCCCCTTGCCCTCCCACTGCAGGTCGTCCTCGGGCAGCTCGGCGAGGAAGCGGCTGGGCTCGCAGCGCACCAGCTCCCCGGCGCGTCGGCGGCGGGCGGCGAGGGTGAAGGCCAGGGTGCGCTGGGCGCGGGTGATGCCGACGTAGGCCAGGCGACGCTCTTCCTCGATGTTCTCCTCCTCGATGGAGGCGCGATGGGGTAGCAGCTCCTCCTCCATGCCGATGAGGTAGACGTGGGGGAACTCCAGCCCCTTGGCGGCGTGCAGGGTCATCAGTCGCACCGCATCACCCCCTTCGGCCTCGGCGTTGCGCTCGAGGATGTCCATCAGGGTGAGGCGGGCGACCAGCTCGGCCAGGTCCTCGGGGGCCTTGCCCTCGTCGTCGGGCTGCAGCATACGCTCCAGCCAGGAGAGCAGCTCCTCGACGTTGCCCCAGCGCCGCTCGGCGGCCTTGGGGGTGTTGGAGTTCTCCTGCAACCAGGATTCGTAGTCGATGTCGCGCAGCATGCGCCGGATCACCGGCACCGGGTCGGCGCCACGGGCCTTGAGGCCGGTCTCCACCAGCCAGTCGATGAAGGTGGCGAGGCGGGCGCGGGCGCGCTCGCTGAGGTGCTGGCCCAGCCCCAGCTCCTGGCTGGCGCTGAACAGGCTGATGCCGCGTTCGGTGGCGTAGGCGCCGAGCTTCTCCAGGGTGGCGGCGCCAATCTCGCGCCGGGGGGTGTTGACCACCCGCAGGAATGCGTTGTCGTCCTCGGGGTTGGCGAGCAGGCGCAGGTAGGCCATCACGTCCTTGATCTCGGTGTAGGAGAAGAAGGAGCTGCCGCCGGAGAGGTGGTAGGGGATGCGCTGTTCGCGCAGGGCCTTCTCGAAGATGCGCGACTGATGGTTACCGCGGTAGAGGATGGCGTAGTCGCTGTAGTCGGTGCGGTTCTGGAAGCGGTGGTGGATGAGGTCGGAGACCACCTTCAGCGCCTCGTCCTCCTCGTCGGCGGCACGCAGCACGCGGATCGGGTCGCCATAGCCCAGCTCACTCCAGAGCGCCTTGTCGAAGACGTGGGGGTTGTGGGCGATGAGCTGGTTGGCGGCCTTGAGGATGCGCCCCATGGAGCGGTAGTTCTGCTCCAGCTTGATCACCTTCAGCGCCGGGAAGTCCTTGCTCAGCAGCCCCAGATTCTCCGGCTGGGCACCGCGCCAGGCGTAGATGGACTGGTCGTCGTCGCCGACCACGGTGAGACGGCCCAGCACCCCGACCAGCAGTTGCACCAGGCGGTACTGGGTGGCGTTGGTGTCCTGGTACTCGTCCACCAGCAGGTAGCGGATGCGCCCCTG
>JBFFSW010000019.1:0-10820 GCA_041572195.1 Thiohalomonadaceae bacterium
AACCTGCTTGTCTGGAGTGTTGATGAAGTAGGGTGACAGATAACCGCGGTCAAACTGCATACCCTCAACGACTTCGAGTTCGCTCTGCAAGCCTGAGCCATCCTCGACGGTGATGACCCCTTCCATGCCAACCTTGTCCATGGCATCGGCGATGATCTGGCCGATGGTGTCGTCGGAGTTGGCGGAGATGGTGCCCACCTGGGTGATGGCCTTGGTGTCCTCACAGGGCTTGGAGAGGCCCTTGAGCTCCTCGACCACGGCGATCACGGCCTTGTCGATGCCGCGCTTCAGATCCATGGGGTTCATACCGGCGGTGACCGCCTTCATGCCCTCGCGGAGGATGGCCTGGGCCAGCACGGTGGCGGTGGTGGTGCCGTCGCCGGCGATGTCGGCGGTCTGGCTGGAGACCTCCTTCACCATCTGCGCGCCCATGTTCTCGAAGCGGTCCTCCAGCTCGATCTCCTTGGCCACGGAGACGCCGTCCTTGGTGATGTTGGGGGCGCCGAAGGCCTTGTTGAGGACCACGTTGCGGCCCTTGGGACCGAGGGTGACCTTGACCGCGTCGGCCAGGGTGTTCACACCCTTGAGCATCTTCTGGCGGGCGTCATCACCGAATTTGACTTCTTTTGCACTCATGTCGATTTCCTTCTTGAAAGTTGGTTTAAGGGGTGCGATGTGCGGCGGCGGAGGATCAGCCCTCGATAACGGCCTGGATATCCTCTTCGCGCATCATCAGCAGCTCTTCGCCATTGACCTTCACGGTGGTGCCGGAGTACTGACCGAACAGCACCTTGTCGCCCACCTGGACATCCATCGGACGGACCTCGCCACTGTCGAGGATCTTGCCCTTACCGACGGCGATCACCTCACCCTGGTTGGGCTTCTCGGTGGCCGAGCCCGGCAGCACGATACCGGCGGCGGTGGTGGTCTCTTCCTCCATGCGACGAACCAGCACACGATCATGCAAGGGACGAATGTTCATGAGTTTTCTTCTCCTGAATCAAATGGTTAAGTCTATTTAAGGCATACCCGGCGGGGTAAATGCTGTTAGCACTCCCCGTCGGGGAGTGCTAATCATAGTGGCGCGATGGGGGGCTTTCAAGGGAGATGGCGATCATTGCCGCCATTATCGTCCTCGCGATGGAACTCACCATCAATGGTATAGGGGCCACCGGGGCCAGCCTGGGCGCCTGGCCCACCGCGGACGATCACCATCCGCTCCAGCGCCTTCAGCAACAGGGCGCGGCGCAGCGGCGGGATGAGGGCGAGAAAGCCGATGGCGTCGGTGAAGAAGCCGGGGGTGAGCAACAGCGCGCCGCAGATGAGCAGCACCACCCCCTCCAGCATCTCCAACGCGGGCAGGCCGCCGCGCTCGACGGTCTCGCGCACCCGCATCGCCGTGGCCAGCCCCTGCATGCGCAGCAGGAAGACGCCGATGGCGGCGGTGAGCAGCACCAGGCCAACGGTGGGCAGTGCGCCGATCGCGTCCCCCACCTCGATCAACAGATAGATCTCGATGATGGGTATGGCGATGAACAGCAGCAGAAGGAGTTGGAAAAGTCGCATTGGGGGCCTCAAAGGGTCTACAGTATAGCGGCAAAAAGAGCGGCGGCATTAAGCCGTGATTAAGTCCCTATCCATTATCTTGCGTGACCGAAGATGGAGCACTGTATCGTCCTCAGCACCCACCCCGACGCCGAAGGGGCCGAGCGACTGGCCGAGACGCTGGTACGCGAGGAGCTGGCCGCCTGCGTCAATATTGTGCCGGGTATCCGCTCGATATACGAATGGCGCGGCGAGCTGCTCCGTGACGCGGAGCTGCTGATGGTGATCAAGAGCCGCACGGACCGCTATGCGGAGCTGGAGCGGCGGCTAGCCGAACTCCACCCCTACGAGGTGCCGGAGATCATCCGCCTGCCGCTGGATGCTGGTTACCCCCCCTATCTACAATGGCTGGACACCCAACTGGATCGAGAACAATGAAAAGATTCGCCCACCTGTTATTCGCCCTGCTACTGCTGCCACTGTTCGCCAACGCGGCCCTGCCGCCCGCCCTCGACGAGGCGGTGGGCGACGGTGATGAGGAGCGCGTCCTCAGCGCCGACGAGGCCTTCCAGGTCGACGCCAGCGTCGTCGACGGCAACCGCATCGCCGTGGACGTGGTGATCGCCCCGCGCCACTACCTCTACAAGGAGAAGTTCAGCTTCGCCCTGGAGGCCGATGGGGTCACCATCGCCGAGGTGCAGATGCCCGAGGGTGAGGAGAAGGACGACGAGTTCTTCGGTCGCATCCGCGTCTTCCACGACGGCCTGAGCGCCTACCTGCCGCTGGCGCGCGCGAACACCGCCGCCACCGACGCGGTGCTCACCATCGGCTACCAGGGCTGCGCCGAGATCGGCATCTGCTACCCGCCGCAGAAAAAGCGCTTCGAGCTGAGCCTGCCGACCGGCGCCGCCGTCGCGGCCCCCGCCGCGGCCCCCACGGCCGCCGCCGATAAGGCCGCCCCGGTCTCCGAGCAGGACAGCCTAGCCAGCGCGCTGGCCGGCGAGAACAAGGCGCTGACCGTGCTCACCTTCTTCGGTCTCGGTCTGCTGCTGGCCTTCACCCCCTGCGTCTTCCCGATGATCCCGATCCTCTCCAGCATCATCGTCGGCCAGGGCGAGGGGCTGACCACCCGCCGCGCCTTCACCCTTTCTCTCACCTACGTGTTGGCGATGGCACTGACCTACACCGCCGCGGGCGTGCTGGCCGGTGTCTTCGGCGCCAACATCCAGGCGATGTTCCAGAACGTCTGGGTGCTGGGCAGCTTCGCCGCGGTGTTCGTCGCCCTGTCGCTCTCGATGTTCGGCTTCTACGAGCTGCAACTCCCCGCCAGCCTGCAGGGCAAGCTGGCCACCATCAGCAACAACCAGCAGAGCGGCAGCCTCTTCGGCGTCGCCATCATGGGTCTGCTCTCGGCGCTGATCGTCGGCCCCTGCGTGGCCCCGCCGCTGATGGGCGCGCTCATCTATATCGGCCAGACCGGCGACGCGGTGCTCGGTGGCATGGCGCTGTTCGCCCTCTCCATGGGCATGGGCCTGCCGCTGCTGGCCATCGGCACCTCGGCGGGCAAGCTGCTGCCGCGCGCCGGTGGCTGGATGGATGCGGTTAAGGCGGTCTTCGGCGTGCTGCTGCTGGCGGTGGCGCTGTGGATGCTTGAGCGCGTGCTGCCCGCCGCCGTCACCCTCATCCTCTGGGCGGTGCTGGTGATCGCCTCGGCCATCTACATGGGCGCCATGGAGCCTGTCGGCGAGGGCTCCTCCGGCTGGCGCAAGCTGTGGAAGGCGCTGGGCATGGTGCTACTGATCCACGGCGGCCTGATGCTGGTGGGCGCCGCCGCCGGTGGAACCGACCCGCTGCAGCCGCTCAAGGGCGTGGCCGTCGGCGGTGGCGCCGGTCCGGCCAAGCCGCAGAAGGTGGAGTTCAGCGTGGTCAAGGGTCTGGACCAGCTGCGCCAGGCGGTGGACGCCGCCGCCGCCCAGGGCAAGCCGGTGATGGTGGACTTCTACGCCGACTGGTGCGTCTCCTGCAAGGAGTTCGAGAAGTACACCTTCTCCGACGCCCGCGTCATCGAGGCCCTGGATGGTGTGGTCACCCTCACGGCCGACGTCACCGACAACGACGAGCTCGACGTGGCCCTGCTCAAGCACTTCGGCATCATCGGTCCGCCCGCGCTGCTCTTCTTCGGCACCGACGGTAATGAACTGAACGCCTACCGCATGGTCGGATTTGAAGAGCCGGAGCCCTTCGCCGCCCACGTGCGCCGGGCCTTCGGTCGCTAGGCCGACCCGCCCTCAAAAGGCCCGCCGGCCCCCCGGCGGGCTTTTTTTTGTCCCGAATGTGGCAAAAATGCCAATCTGTGACCTGTATCACAGTGCAAACATACGGAAAATTGCCATGATTTGCGGGGATAGTGCTGCTAACTAGACCGCATCTGGACAAAGCGCCTACGTTACGGCACAATGCGCCCGATCCAGCCGGAAATGCACCAAAAATAAACAGAGAAAAGTGTGCATTTGATCTGAAACCGGCGGGAAACTGGCGCTAACGCCACGAACTTAACGTTTACGGAACCACCATGGCCAAGCTATTGCTGTTAAACGGCCCCAACCTCAACCTGCTCGGCACCCGCGAGCCGGGGCACTATGGCGCCGAGACCCTGGACGCCATCGTCGCGCGTCTGAGCGCGCGTGCCATCGAAGCGGGCCACGAGCTGGCGCATCTGCAAAGCAACGCCGAGCACGAGCTGCTGGAGCGCATCCACGCCGCGCGCGGTGAGGGCATCGCCTGGATCATCATCAATCCGGCCGCCTTCACCCACACTAGCGTGGCCCTGCGTGATGCCATCAAGGCGGTAGAGATCCCCTTCATTGAGGTGCACCTCTCCAACGTGCATGCCCGCGAGGCCTTCCGTAAACACTCCTATTTCTCGGATATCGCCGAGGGGGTGATCAGCGGCCTGGGGGCCGTCGGTTACACCCTGGCGCTTGAGGCGGTCATCGACCGTCTCGCTTAACCCCTACAAACAGAAAAAACGTCAGGATACAGTCATGGATATTCGCAAAGTCAAAAAGCTGATCGAACTGCTGGAAGAGTCCGGCATCGCCGAGATCGAGATCCACGAGGGCGAGGAGTCGGTGCGCATCAGCCGCGCCAGCTCCGCCACCCCGGCGATGTTCGCCGCCCCGGCACCGATGGCCGCTCCGGTCGCCGCGCCCGCCGCCGCACCGGCTTCTGCCGCCGCGCCCGAGAGCGACGCCTCCGACGTGCCCAGTGGCCACCAGGTCACCTCGCCCATCGTCGGCACCTTCTACCGCTCCTCCTCGCCGGGCTCCAAGGCCTTCGCCGAGGTGGGTCAGAGCGTCAGCGCCGGCGACACCCTCTGCATCATCGAGGCGATGAAGATCATGAACACCATCGAGGCGGACAAGGCCGGCACCATCAAGGCCATCCTCTGCGAGAACGGCCAGCCGGTGGAATTCGGCCAGCCGCTGTTCGTCATCGAATAATCGCCAACCAAGCGGGTTTTCATCGTCATGTTCGACAAGATCGTTATTGCCAACCGCGGCGAGATCGCCCTGCGCGTGCTGCGTGCCTGCCGCGAGATGGGCATCAAGACCGTCGCGGTGCACTCCACCGCGGACCGTGATCTCAAACACGTGCTGCTGGCCGATGAGTCGGTCTGCATCGGTCCGCCCCCCTCCTCCGAGAGTTATCTCAACATCCCGGCGCTGATCTCCGCCGCCGAGGTGACCGACGCCGAGGCGATCCACCCCGGCTACGGCTTCCTCTCCGAGAACGCCGACTTCGCCGACCGCGTCGAGCAGAGCGGCTTCACCTTCATCGGTCCCCGCGGTGACACCATCCGCATGATGGGTGACAAGGTGGCCGCCATCGACGCCATGAAGAAGGCGGGCGTGCCCACCGTGCCCGGCTCCGGTGGCCCACTGGGCGACGACCCGGACGAGAACATGCGCATCGCGCGAGAGATCGGCTACCCGGTGATCATCAAGGCCGCCGGTGGCGGCGGTGGCCGCGGCATGCGCGTGGTGCACGCCGAGGGCGCGCTGCTCAACTCCATTGCCCTGACCAAGAGCGAGGCCGGCAGCTTCTTCGGCAACGATATGGTCTACATGGAGAAGTTCCTGGAGAATCCGCGCCACGTGGAGATCCAGGTGCTGGCCGACACCCACGGCAACGCCATCCACCTGGGTGAGCGCGACTGCTCGCTGCAGCGCCGCCATCAGAAGGTGATCGAGGAGGCCCCGGCCCCCGGCATCTCCGACGAGTTGCGTGCCGAGATCGGCGGCCGCTGCGCCCAGGCCTGCGTCGACATCGGCTACCGCGGCGCCGGCACCTTCGAGTTCCTCTACGAGGACGGCGAGTTCTACTTCATCGAAATGAACACCCGCGTGCAGGTGGAGCACCCGGTCACCGAGATGATCACCGGCGTCGATATCGTGCGCGAGCAGATCCGCATCGCCGCGGGCGAAAAGCTCAGCTACACCCAGGACCAGATCAAGATCTCCGGCCACGCCATCGAGTGCCGCATCAACGCCGAGGACCCGGACAACTTCATGCCCTCCCCCGGCAAGGTGCTGCGCGCGCACATGGCTGGCGGCCTCGGCGTGCGTGTCGATTCCCACCTCTACAACGGCTACACGGTGCCGCCGCACTACGACTCGATGATCGGCAAGCTGATCACCTACGGTCCGACGCGCGACATCGCCATGTCGCGCATGCGCGGAGCCCTCGGCGAGACCATCATCGAGGGGATCAAGACCAATATCCCACTGCACCAGCGGCTGGTGGACGACGCCAACTTCCAGCTCGGCGGCGTCAACATCCACTACCTGGAGAAGAAGCTGGGGCTGTAAGCGGCTTCCTCCAGGCACAAAAAAACCGGGCATTGCCCGGTTTTTTTGTGCCTGTGTGATTCATCAGGTGCGGAACTGTCCCACCATTTGCTGCAAGTCAGCGGCCAGACGGGCCAGCTCCTCGGCGGCGGCGGCGGTCTGCTGCGATCCGTCGGCGGTCTGGTCGGCCAGCTGGTTAATGGAGGAGACATTGCGGTTCATCTCCTCGGCCACCGAGCTCTGCTCCTCGGCAGCACTGGCAATCAGCGCATTCATGTCGTTGATCACCCCCACCGACTGGGTGATCTGGTTGAGCGCATCTCCCGCCTCGCTCACCTGCTGCACACCTCGCTGGGCCTGCTCGCTGCTGTGCTGCATCACCGCCACGGCGTTGCGCGAGCCCTCCTGCAGTCGCACGATCATCCCCTCAATCTCGGCGGTGGACTGCTGGGTGCGCGAGGCCAGGGTACGCACCTCGTCGGCCACCACGGCGAAGCCGCGGCCCTGCTCACCGGCGCGAGCCGCCTCAATGGCGGCATTGAGCGCCAGCAGGTTGGTCTGCTCGGCGATGCCCTTGATCACGTCGAGGATGGTGGAGATGTTCTCGCTGTCGCTCTCCACGGCCTGGATCGCCTGGGCGGCACGCCCCACCTCACCGGCCAGGCCGTTGATGGTCTCCACCGTCTGCTCGACCACATGCCGACCGCTGGTGGTCGCCGCCATGGCCTGGTGCGCGGCGTCAGCGGCCTGACTGGCATTACCCGCCACCTCGTTGACGGTAGCAGCCATCTGGTTCATCGCCGCGGCCACCTGCTCCACCTCGCTCTGCTGCTGCAGCACGTTCTGGTTGGTCTGCACGGTGATCGCGGAGAGCTCCTCGGAGGCGGCCCCCAGCTGGCTGGTGGATCCGCTGACGCTGACGATGGTGGCGCGAATCTTCTCCACGAACTTGTTGAAGCCGTGGGCCAGCTGGCCCACCTCGTCGGCGCTCTTGGCCTGCAGCGAGACATTGAGGTTGCCCTCGCCCTCGGCGATCTCGGTGAGGCTGGCGGCGATCTCGGCGATGGGGCGGGCGATGACCTTGATGCTCACCAAAATGGCGCCGACGGCGACGATGACGCCCGCAATCAGTGCAAACCAGATCATCGCCGTGGAGTTGGACTTGGCCGCCTCGATGTTCTCAGCCTCACCCTCGATGGCACCGTCGGTGATCTCCTCCAGGGCCTCCAGCGACTCGAGCAGCGAGGCGGTAACCTCATTGAAGTGATCGAGGCTGTCGAGGTAGGTACCGAAGCTCTCGATCGCCACACCGCTGACCTGCTTGTGCTCATCGAGCAGCTCCTGCAGCACATCACGGTAACGGCGTCCGGCGTAATCGCCCTCCGGCACCTTGTCCGCGAACTGCGGCAGCGCCTGCAACTCGGCGATGGTCGCCTCCAGCTCCGCCAGCGGCTCATCCATATGCTTGGCGGCCTCGGCGGGACGCAGATTATGGTTCACCACGTCGCGGTACTCGTGCAGCCGCGAGAGCATGGCGATACGCGACTCCATGGCGCCATCGGCGGCGGCCCAGCGGTCAGCGATGCCATTCCAGGTGAGCGGCTGACTCGGGTTGGCGGCCAGCTCCTCCACCGCCGCATCGCCGATATCCTCCACCAGCACCATGAACCCGACGAAGCGCGCACTGTTATCGCGCATCGCCTCGACCGCCGTCACGTAGGCGGAGGACTTATCCACCAGCTGGTCGCGGGCGGCGTTGAAGGCGCCGAGGCGGGTGGAGATGTTCTCGGCCATGGCCGCGGGCACCTTGCCGCTGTCGAACATGCGGCCGAAGGCCTCCTCGGCGCCGCTCTGCGCCTCGGCCAGCCCCTCGGGCATGCGCAGCTCGCCGGACTTGGCATAGGCGGCCATCTCCACCAGCGCCAGCATCTGGTGCTGCACGCTGATCACCCCCTCCATGGAGCCATCGGCGGTATCCCAGGCGGGACCGGTGATGTTGTCCAGGGATTGGGAGAGCTGATTCTTTGCGTAGAAACCGGCGAACGCGGTCAGGATGAGCAGGACCACCATCAGCAGGTAGCCGGCGGCGATCTTGGTGGTTATAGAGGCCTTCATTGTTCTTCCCTCGTGGTGCATCACTACATATGTCGGCAGGAGGGTCGCCGGACTTGAGCCCGGCGTCACCTCTCATACGATTTTATGTGCTAGCAAAACCCAGGCCATATCCCTCTTCGTGAGGAGTTATGGGTAGGATTAGAACTCGACCGAGAAGCGCAGGGTGGTCATATCGGCACTCTTGCCGGTACCGCCATCGACCACCGCGTAGTCATCCATGCTCATGTACTCCAGACCGACGGAGGCGCCGTTCATCACCTCACTGCTGAGGGTGACGCCCATGGCGGTCTCCGGCAGCCCGGTAAAGGCGGCCTCGGCGGTGGTCTGATAGCTGAGGGCCAGGGTGGAGCCGCGGCCGCCCTCGAAGATCAGCTCCACGTGGTTGGCGCTGGGCTTGGCGTCGGCGGCCAGCAGGCCGTTGAAGTCACCGGCGATGAAGTTGCTCTGCGCGGAGACGTGCTCGGCGATGAGGGTGAAGACACCGGCGTTCCAGCTGAGGTAGGCGTTGATGCCGCCCACCGGAGCGTCGATCATGCCCGGGGTGCCGAGACCGACGCCATCCAGCTCCTGAAAGGTGTTGCTGTCGGCCAGGTTGGAGATGTAGCCCACACCGGCGGCGAAGCGTCCCTCCTGGGCCATGCCAAGGTGCACGCCGTAGCTGAGGGTGTCGTCGTTAACGGCGGCAGCCTCCTCGGCATCACCGTTGAAAACGTAGACGCTGGCAGCCAGGCCGCGGTCTTCGGTGCCGTACATCATCACCGACTCGGAGGTCTCGCCCATCAGCTGCACCAGCGGGAAGCTCAGCATGCCGGTCTCGGAGCTGCCGAAGGGCACGAACATGCGGCCGGCGCTCAGGGTGCTGGAACGACCCATGGCGATGTTCAGATAACCCTCGTCCAGGGCCGGCGGGTCGGTGGCGTCCTCCTCATAGAGGAAGGCGATATGACCATCAACCATGCTGTTAAGAGTGGCATCGATATTCAGGCTCATGGTCGAGAGGATGATGTCGGTGGTGGAGCCACCGGCGTAATCATTGACCATGAAGGCGTCGGCCTCCAGCAGGCCATGCACCTCGACCGAGGGGGCGGCGACGGTGGCGGTGGCGGGCAGGGCCATGACGAGACCCAGGGCGATTCCCTTGTTCATTGGCTGTTATCTCCTGAAATATTAAAACAAGCTTAAAACCGTGATGTATCGCGCATCATTCCACTAGGTTATGATGTAGTCAATCTTTAAGTACCCCCCAAGGACCCCCGAAGCCCATGCCCTGGCTGCAATTAATCCTCGAAAGCGACGCCCGCAACGCCGAACGTTATGCCGATATCCTCGGTGATCTGGAGGCCTCGGCGGTGACCATGCAGGACGCCGCCGACCAGCCGCTCTACGAGCCGCCGCCCGGCGCCACCCCGGTGTGGGATCGCACCCATGTGGTCGCCCTCTATCCGGCCGAGGTCGATATCGACGCGGTGCTCGCCGCCCTGGCCGAACGGCTGGCCCCCGAGGTACTACCCGATTACCGCCTCAGCCCACTGGAGGACAAGGACTGGACCCGCGCCTGGATGGACGCCTTCGAGCCGATGCGTTTCGGCGAACGCTTGTGGATCGTCCCCAGCTGGCACCAGGCCCCCGACCCGAAAGGGGTCAACATCCTCCTCGACCCGGGGCTGGCCTTCGGCACCGGCACCCACCCCACCACCCGCCTCTGCCTGGGCTGGCTGGACGGCCACCCGACCACGGGGCAAACGGTGATCGACTACGGCTGCGGCTCAGGCATCCTCGCCATCGCCGCCGCCCTGCTCGGCGCCGGTTCGGTACATGGTGTGGACAACGACCCGCAGGCACTGCTGGCCAGCCGCGACAACGCCGAACGCAACGACGTCAGCGAACGCCTGGAGCTCTACCTGCCCGAGGCCTTCCCCGAGATCCAGGCCGAGCTGCTGCTGGCCAACATCCTCGCCGGGCCGCTGGTATCGCTGGCGCCGAAGCTGGCCGGGCACGTCAAGCCCGGCGGCCATATCGTCCTCTCCGGCATCCTCCCCGAGCAGGCGGAACAGGTACGCGAGGCCTACCTCCCCTGGTTCGAGATGGCCGCGCCGGTGGAGGACGATGGCTGGATACGATTAGAGGGGGTCAAACTCCCGGCATGAAAAAAGGGCGCCGAGGCGCCCTTTTTTATTGCCGCCGGCAAAGGCTAGACCTTGAAGCGGCCCACCACGTCGTGCAGGTGAGCGGCCAGCTCGGCCAGCTCGTGACCGGCCTGGGCGGTGTGGCGCGCCCCCTCTGCGTTGCGGTCGCTGGCCTCGCTGATGT
>JBFFSW010000020.1:0-10460 GCA_041572195.1 Thiohalomonadaceae bacterium
CATCGCCACCCTGGCGGTCAAGGAGTCGCTGCGCCCCTTCGACCGCGGCGCGGTGGCGCGCATCATCGAGTACGCGGCGCGTCTGGAGGAGGACAGCGAGCGACTCTCCACCCACAAGCGCTCCATCGCCGACCTGCTGCACGAGGCGGACTACTGGGCCGAGCGCAACGATCTGGTGGTAACCGGCGCCGCCGAGGTGCAGCAGGCCATCGACCAGCAGCAGCACCGCGCCTCGCGCATTCGCGAGCGGGTACAGGAGGGGATAGCGCGCGGCATCATCCACATCGACAGCGCCGGCGCGGTTATCGGCCAGGTCAACGGCCTGTCGGTGCTGCAACTGGGCAACTTCAGCTTCGGCCAGCCCTCGCGCATCACTGCCACCGTACACATCGGCGAGGGCCAGGTGGTGGATATCGAGCGCGAGGTGGAGATGGGCGGCCCGATCCACTCCAAGGGGGTGATGATCCTCTCCGCCTTCATCGCCAACCGCTACGCGCAGAAACACCCGCTGTCGCTATCCGCCTCGCTGGTGTTCGAGCAGTCCTACGGTGGGGTGGACGGCGACAGCGCCTCCATGGCCGAGCTCTGCGCCCTGCTCTCGGCCATCGCCGGGGCGCCCATCAAGCAGGGCTGGGCGATGACCGGCTCGGTGGACCAGTTTGGACGCATGCAGCCCATCGGCGGGGTCAACGAGAAGATCGAGGGCTTCTTCGATGTCTGCCAGAGCCGCGGCCTGAGCGGGGAACAGGGGGTGTTGATCCCGGCCGACAACGTCAAGCACCTGATGCTGCGCCATGACGTGGTGGAGGCCTGCGAGCAGGGGCGCTTCCGCATCGTGCCGCTGGAGAACGTGGACCAGGCGCTGGAGCAACTCACCGGCGAGAGCATGGGCGAGGCGGATGAGCAGGGGGAGTACCCCGAGGGGAGCCTCAACGCACGCATCACCGCCCGCCTCACCGAGATGGCGCTGATCCGCCAGCAGTTCGGCGAGCACAAGGACAAGGAGGGGGAGAAGGAGGAGAAGGGGGAGTAGTTCGACTCAGTCGAGGTGCTCCAGGGGGCTGCCCCAGTCGTGACCGAGGAAGGCGTCATCATCCTCCATCATCCCCGCCACCAGGCCACCGTAGGTGTAGGGGTCGTCATCAATGCCCAGCTCCTCGGGCTCCTGGCGTGGCATCAAGCCCATCTCGTACCAGGCGGCCAGGTCCAGCTCCTCCATGCTGCCGTCGTCGTACTGGATCTCCACGCTGCGGTCCTCGATGTCGATCACCAGCACCTGGAACAGGTTGCCCGCCTCGTCCTCGTACCAGCCCCCCATCTGCGGTTCGTACACTCCACCCATGGTCTCTCCCTCCAGAGATGATCAAGCCACCCACTAAACGTAGCAATTGCGCGGCAAATGTCACCCACCGTTCGTCGGCCCACCCGGCGGTTTTGACAGGCCATCGCGGGGCGGCCTATGCTTATGCCTAAAGCCCCCTGCAGGGGGCTCCACAACTAATAAAAACTATAATAAAAACACAAGGATAGAGGTTATGAGCGGGAAGCTTCTAAGAATCTTTCGCGGTGAGAGCCTGCGCGGGCGCTATCTAAGGGTGACCGCCTTCCTCACCCTGTTGGCCTTCAGCTGCATCGTCCTCATCCACCTCTACGTCGGCAACGAGGGAGTCCGTCTCGACCGCGAGAACGGCGCCCGCAACCAGGCGACCTCCGAGCTGCGCCTGCTGCGCGATCAGCTGCTGGAGGTGGAGAAGAGCCTGGAGGCCTATATGCTCTCCCCCTCCCCCGTGCATCACCGCCACGTGGACAAGGCCCTGCTGGAGAGCGACAAACAACGGCAGCGCCTGGCCGAGTTGAGCTGGCCGCGCGAGGCCCGCCTCAGCCCGGTACTGGAGGAGTTCGCCACCCTCCACGGTCAGCTGGAGGAGTCGCTGCAGCAACTGATGCTCACTCGCGTCGATACCGAGCGCCAGTTCCCCATCCTCAAGCTGCTGCGCAACGAGGTGTTCGAGAGCAACAACGCCTACCTCACCGCCGCCGGGCTGATGATGACCGAGTCCGAGGGGCCGAGCCGCGAGGCCTTCGTCGAGGCGCGTACCGCCTGGCTGGAGCTGATCAGCCAGTTCCGCCTCTACATCATCAACCTGCTCGGCACCTTCTTCGAGAGCGACCAACAGGCCCAGCTACAGGATCTGGATATGCGCTTCCAGGCGGTGGTCGGGCGCCTTGCCGCCCTGCACGCGATGGCCGACAACGGCGAGCTGGAACTCGAGGAGGAGGAGTCGCTGCAGCAGATGGAGGCCGCCGCCGGGCTGTGGAAGAAGAGCTTCGCCCACATCCGCACCATCCACGAACTGGGGGACGGCCACCTGCGCGCCGACGTGCCCTTCCTCAAGCACACCGTCGAGCCCCACTTCAACCGTCTCTGGGACCTGCTCAAGAAGGTGGACAAGGCGCTGGAGGCCGACAACAAACGCGCCGCCGCGGGCCAGCTGGAGCTGACCCAGACCATCATCCAGGCGCTCTGGGTCATGACCCTCACCGGTCTGGCCTTCCTCTTCCTCGGCTACGCCTACTTCGAGAAATCGGTGCTGCGACCGGTGGCCCAGGTGGCCCGGGCCCTGCGCGCCGAGGCCGCCGGCGACAGCTGGATGGCGCTGCCGCGTGCCGACAACGAGGAGACCCGCCACCTCACCGAGGCCTTCGACGAAATGCAGCGCCAGGTGCAGGAGCGCCAGCGGGCGCTGGAGTTCCAGGCCCTGCATGACCAGCTCACCGGCCTGCCCAACCGCACTCTGCTCAGCGACCGCATGCAACAGGCCATCTTCCAGAGCCATCGCGACGAGAGCCCACTGGCACTGCTGGTGCTGGACCTGGACCGCTTCAAGGAGATCAACGACACCCTCGGCCACGCCCTGGGCGACAAGCTGCTGATGGAGCTGGGGCGGCGCATCCTCGACCTGCTGCGTCAGTCCGACAGCGTCGCCCGCCTCGGCAGCGACGAGTTCGCAGTGCTGCTGCCCGAGAGCGACGAGCAGGCGGCGCTGCGGGTGGCCGCCAAGATAGAGCACGCCCTGGAGCAGCCGGTGCGTATCGACGGCCACCGCCTCTACCTCAGTTGCAGCATCGGCATCGCCCTCTACCCGCAGCACGCCGACGACCCGCAGGGGCTCTCCCAGCGCGCCGAGGTGGCGATGAACGTGGCCAAGTCCGAGCATCGCGACGTGGTGGTCTACGACCACAACTACGACCACCACAGCCTACGCCGCCTCTCCCTGGCCAACGACCTGCGCCACATGATCGATGACCACCACCTGGAGCTGCTCTACCAGCCGCAGATGACCGTCGATGACGAGCGTTTAGTCGGTGTCGAGGCGCTGCTGCGCTGGAACCACCCCAGCAACGGCCTCATCAGCCCCGACGAGTTCATCCCGGTGGCCGAGCGCACCGGCCTCATCCGCCCGCTGGGGGCCTGGGTGCTCAACCGGGCGATGGCCCAGTACCGCCACTGGCGCGACCACGGCTTCGATTGCGGGCGGATGGCGGTCAACCTTTCGGTCTTCAACCTGCAGGACCCGAGCCTCATCGCCCAGCTGGAGTCGCTGCTGGAGAAGTGGTTGATGCCACCGGGACTTCTCGAGCTGGAGATCACCGAGAGCGCGATGATGGCCGACCCGGCCCTGGCGATGAAGACCCTGGAGCAGATCCACCAGCTGGGGATCACCCTCTCGGTGGACGACTTCGGCACCGGCTTCTCCTCGCTGGCCTACCTCAAGCAGCTGCCGGTGAACAAACTGAAGATCGACAAATCCTTCGTCCTCAACATGGCCGAGGACGCCGACGACGCCACCATCGTCCGCTCCACCGTGGAGCTGGCCCACAACCTGGGGCTGAAGGTGGTGGCCGAGGGGGTGGAGAGCGCCCGGGTGATGAGCATGCTGCGCGAGCTCAACTGCGACCTGGCCCAGGGCTATTACCTGGGGCGGCCGCTGGCGGTGGATGAGCTGGAGCCGCACCTGACGCATTTCGATAACGCCAAGGTCACCCCCATCCGCTAAACGAAAAAAAGGGCCGCTCAAAGCGGCCCTTTTTCATCGCCGCGTTGCGGCTCACTCCTCGGCGGCACGCTCCAGCACGAAGCGCTCACTGTGCAGCGCACGCCCCTCGCCATCGAGCACGGTGACGTGCCACTCGCCGTGCCACTCCGGCATCAGTCGCTTGCTCGACCAGACCCGCCAGCGATCACCCTTGACGTTGAACTTCACCTCCGCCATCACCTGCTCGCCGTGCTCCCACAGGTGGGTGACGGTCTGACCATTAAGGCCACGCAGCTCGGAGAAGTAGGTCACCTCCTCGGTGCCCACGCCCAGGCGCTCCAGCTTGTCGCTGGGCTCGCGGTTCTCTATTGCGCTGGTGAACTGCGAACGGGCGACCCGGCCCTGCGGGGCCGGTGCTTCGACCGGGGCGCTCTCGGCGGCGGGGGCCGCCTCTTCGGCGCTCAGCGGCGCGGCGCCCAGGCCGAGGCAGAGGATCAGGATGGGGTGGATACGGCGTTTACTCATGGCTCTCTCCCTGTTGTGGTGTCGTTCCAGAGAGAAAGCCTAACAGCCATGCGGGATTTTGTCGTGACCCGGGTCACACACCTTCAGTAAAGACAAAGGGCATGTTCGTGGCATCACGATAGGCCGCCGCATCCACCACGGTGCCGTCGGCCACCGCCGCGCGCGCCTCGCACAGGGCCGCCTCGATGCGACGGTCACCGATGTGGTAGCGCTTATCCAGGCCGATGGCGTCGATGCCGGGGCAGGCCTCGCCGAAGATGTGGCGGTAGAGGCCGCTCATCATGTTGTAGCGGCCGCTCATCAGCATGTTCACCGCCTGCTTCACCCGCCCCTCCTCGGCCTCACCGTGGACGAAGAAACCGGTCACCAGCATCACCGAGATGGCGTGCAGCACGTCGTACTGCACGTGGGCGATGAACACCGAGAGCTGCTCGCGGTTGAGCGGCAGCTGCTGCTCCCAGGCGCCGCGCACCATGCCGCCGAGCAGCAGGGTGAAGAACTCCGGCACCCCCCACTCCATGCCCAGCCCCACCGAGGCCAGCGCCTCCAGCTCGGAGAAGCGCGGGTCACCGGCGACGATGCGCTGGATCAACACGTTGTCGGCCACCTCGGGCAGCAGCGGCACGTCCTGTTCGGCGAAGGGGATATTCAGCCCCTCGAACAGCCGTCGGTACATGACGATATGGGTGGTGGAGGCGAACAGCCCGCCGAGGCTGGGGTACTCTTCGATCTCGTGGCTGCCGACGCCATACTCGTCGGCCAGCAGCTGGGCGAGGACGATCTGGGTCAGCTCGGAGATGCGCTCGTTGAGATTGCCGTAGGGCAGCGACATCACCCCGGCGAAGCGCCCCAGGGCCAGGGCCACGCACTGGCGGGTGTTCTTCACCTGGTTGAAGTAGTTGAGGGCGAAGCCGCCCAGCTGCTCGGGGGTGTAGCGACCCTGGAAGATGCGCACGAAGAAGGGGTGGCGCCACACCGGGTGTTCCATCACGTGCTCGTGCAGCTCCATGAACAGCCTCTCCAGCTCGCCCTCGCGGAACAGCGGCAGGCGGTGGATAGGGTTGTCGGCCCCGGCGGCGGCGCGTAGCGCGGCCATCTCTTTGGCCAGCGGGTTGTCGGCCTCGTCCAGCTCGCCGATCACCTGGCGGAAGTCGTCCTGCTGGCCCTGCTTGAAGCGCTCGAGGATGGCCTCCACCTCCAGCTCCAGCAGCTCGGGGATGTGGTGCACCTCGGGGGGCAGGCGCGGGCCTTCGGGGGTGATACGCAGCAGGTCGCTGACCCACTGCTCGCGCTGTTCGCTCATAGTGTTCATGGGGGCTTGGATGAGGGTGGGCATCTACTCTATCAAGCCCAGGACCACGAAAAAAGCGCTACTATTGTCGTATGAGTGACTCCAACAACCCAAAACCCACCATCGCCATCAGCGCCTGCCTGCTGGGCGAGAAGGTGCGCTACGACGGCGGCCACAAGGCCAACGACTACCTCATCGCCACCCTCGGTCGCTGGTGCGACTTCCAGCCGCTCTGTCCCGAGGCCGGGGCGGGGCTGGGGATACCACGACCGCCGATACGCCTGGTGGGGGACCCGGAGGCGCCTCGTGCCGTCGGCGTGCGTGACCCCTCGCTGGATGTCACCGAGGCACTCAAGGGCTATGCCGAGCGCGCCCTCCCCTCGCTGGCCGGGGTAAGTGGGATGATTCTCAAGAATCGTTCCCCCAGCTGCGGCATGGCGCGGGTCAAGGTCTACCGCGAGGGGGGCGCGCCGCGCATGGGCCGCGGCCTGTTCGCCGACGCCCTGCTGCGCGCCATGCCCTGGCTACCGGTGGAGGAGGAGGGGCGCCTGGGCAACCCGGTGCTGCGCGACAATTTCCTGGAGCGGCTCTTCTGCTACCACCGCTGGCAGCGGGAGGTGGAGGCCGAACCCAGCCGCGCCGCCCTGGTGGGCTTTCACAGCCGCCAGAAGATGGTGCTGCTGGCCCACGGCGCCGAACACTATCGCCAACTGGGTCGGCTGGTGGCCGAGGCGGGCAAGCGGCCGCTGGAGGCGCTGTTGCCGGAGTACCGCGACGGGCTGATGGCGGCGCTGCACCACCAGGCCACCCCCAAGCGCCAGACCAACGTGCTGCATCACCTGCTCGGTTATTTGAAACGCTCGCTGTCGGCCGAGGAGAAACAGGAGATGCTGGCGCTGATCGAGGAGTACCGCCTCGGCGAGATGCCGTTGATCGCCCCGCTCACCCTGCTGCAGCACCACTTCCGCCGCCACCCCCACGACTACGTCATGGAACAGGCCTACCTCTGGCCCTCGGTGGCCGAACGGCAGCTGCGCCTGGGCCCCGGCTAGGCGGCGCTTTCCCCCTCATCAATGGCCCCATTGGGCATCAGTCGGCGCCCGCCGCGCAGCTGCGCCTCGAGCTCCGAGGCGGGCAGCGGGCGGCTGAAGTAGTAGCCCTGCATCTCGTCGCAGCCGTGGCCCTGGAGGAAGGCGAGCTGCTCGCGCTCCTCCACCCCCTCGGCCAGCACGTTGAGATTGAGACTGTGGCCCATGGCGATCACCGTACCGGCGATGGCGGCATCGTCCGGGTCGGTGGTCACGTCGCGCACGAAGCTGCTGTCGATCTTGAGGGTGTCGATGGGGAAGCGCTTGAGGTAGCTGAGCGAGGAGTAGCCGGTACCGAAGTCATCCACCGACAGGCGGATCCCCATCACCTTGAGACGCGCCAGGGTGCGGGCGCTGGCCTCGGCGTCCTTCATCAGACTGCCCTCGGTGATCTCAAGCTCCAGCATGTCGGGCTCGATGCCGCACTGCTCCACCACCTCGGCGATGGTGTCGAGGAGGATGCTCTGGGCGAACTGGTGGGGCGAGAGGTTGACCGCCATGCGCAGCTTGATGCCCGACTCGCTCCAGGCCACCTGCTGCTCGCAGGCCTCGCGCAGCACCCAGGCGCCCACCGAGACGATCAGCCCGGTCTCCTCCAGCATGGGGATGAACTCGACGGGCGAGACCAGGCCACGCTCGGGGTGCTGCCAGCGGATCAAGCACTCCACCCCCACCACCTCGCCGCTCCTCAGGTTGAGCTGCGGCTGGTAGTGAAGGCGGAACTCGCCGCGTTCCAGGGCGCGGCGCAGGTTGCTCTCCATCACCAGTCGATCCATCGCCGTGGCATTCATCTCGGCGCGGTAGAACTGATAGTTGTTACGCCCCGACTCCTTGGCGTGGTACATGGCGGTGTCGGCGTTCTTGACCAGGTCCTCCATGCCCTCGGCATCGGAGGGGAAGAAGGCGATGCCGATGCTGGTGGTGACGAACACCTCATGCCCCTCCAGCTGGAAGGGCTCGGCCATCTCGTGGAGGATCTTCTCGGCGATGGGGGTCACCTCGTCATCGCGGTGCAGGCCGGTGAGCATCACCACGAACTCATCACCGCCAAGTCGCGCCACGGTGTCATTGCGGCGCACGCTGCCGAGCAGGCGCTCGGCGGCGTGGCGCAGCAGCTGATCGCCGATGGAGTGGCCGAGGGTGTCATTGATGTTCTTGAAGCGGTCGAGGTCAATGTAGAGAATCGCCACCCGGCCGCCGCCGCGCTCCAGCGAGGCCATCGCCTGCTCCAGGCGACCGCGGAAGGTGAGGCGGTTGGGCAGCTCGGTGAGCGGATCGTAGTAGGCCAGGCGCTCGATGCGCTCCTCCGCCGCCTTCTTCTCGGAGATGTCATCGAACACCGCCACGTAGTGACTGACCGCACCCTCCTCGTCGACGATGGCGTTGATGGAGAGCCACTCGGGAAACACCTCGCCGTTCTTGCGCCGGTTCCACACCTCCCCCTGCCACTTGCCCTCGTTGAGCAGCGCATGCCACATCCGCTCGAAGAACTCATCATCGTGGCGCCCTGACTTGAGGATGCTGGCCTTCTCCCCCAACACCTCCTCCCGGTCGTAACCGGTGATCTCGCAGAAGGCATCGTTAACGCGCACCACCCTCCCCTCGGCATCGGTCACCAGGATCCCCTCGATGCTGCTCTCGAACACCCGCTCGGCCAGCTGCAGCCCCTGCTCCGCCTCGCGCTGCTCGGTCAGGTCGCGGACCACGCCGATGAAGAAGAGCCGTTCCCCCAGGTGCACCTCGGTGAGCGCCAGCTCCATGGGGAAGTGGCCGCCGTCCTTGCGCAGAGCCCTGACGTTCTGGATGCGGGTGAAGTCGGTACTGCGGTGGCCGGTGGCACGCCGGTGCAGGGCGCGGTCGTGGCGTTCACGGAAACGCTCCGGCATCAGCTCGGTGACGTTGTGGCCGCGGACCTCCTCGGCGCCGTAGCCGAACATCCGCTCAGCCGCCTTGTTGAAGGTGTCGATGCGGCCGTTCTCATCGATGGTGATGATGCCGTCGAAGAGGTTATCGAGCAGGGCGCGTTGATGGGCCTCCTTGTCGCGCAGGTCATCTTCGTGACGACGGCGCAGGCTGATGTCGCGGAAGAACAGCCACAGACCGTCGCCATCGGGGTAGGCGTGACACTCCAGCCAGCGTTGCAGTGGCGGGTAGTAACCCTCGAAGTCCATCTTGCTGTCGTCGGCGACGGCCATGCGCAGGGGCTTGAAGAAGGCGCTGGCCAGCTCCGGCGCGGCGTCCCACAGCACCTCGCCCACCAGCTCATCGCGCTCCAGACCCAGAACCCGCGCGGCCTCGCGGTTGGCGTAGCCCACCCGCCACTCACCATCAAGCTCCAGATAGGCGTCGGAGGTGCTCTCCAGCAGCCCCTCCATCTTGCGCCCCTTCTCCACCAGCGCCTCGGCGGCGCGGCGCATCTCGGTGATGTCCTGGGCGGTGCCGATCATGCGGTAGGGACGGCCGCCCGCGTCCCAGAGGATCTCGGCGCGGGCGTGCATCAGCCGCTCCTCGCCGCTGTCGTGGCGGAAGAAGCGGTACTCGATGTCGTAGGCGGTGTGATTCTCGATCGCCTCGGCCACCGCCATCCCCACCCGCTCGCGGTCCTCCTCGTGGACCAGCGCCATGAAGGCATCGAAATCGGGCGGGTGCTCACTGTAGGTGAGGCCGAGAATGGGGTACATCTGCTCCGACCACTGCACCCGGCCGCTGGCGTAGTTCCACTCCCAGGTGCCCACCTGGGCGATGCGCTGCGCCTCGGCCAGGCTGGCTTCGCTCTGGCGCAGAGCCTCGTCACGCTGCTCGTTGAGCCTGCGCAGTATGCTGATGTGGCGGTTGATGTAACCGAGTAGAAAATAGGAGAGCAGCAGCCCCAGGCCAAGGGCGCTGAGCAGCGAGGGCAGCATCAACAACGGGTCCCAGCCCGGGGGCAGGTGGTTGTCGAAGAGCTTGTAATTGAAGGTTAGGAGGGTGGCCGAAATCAGCACCAGGATCAGGCCAAGAAAGAGAAAGACCCTGGTGGAAAAACTCATGGCGCCATGCATCCCCTGGGGTGGGGGCGCAAGCGGCGCCATGAGCTGTGTCGGAATCCTGTCATCGGAATCCTAGGCTAACATAGAAAAGCGGCCCTGCCACCAGCCTCAGCCGGGGTAGTCGGCCAGGCCGGGGTTGCCCTCAACGTTGAGCAGTTTGGGCGTATTGAGCTTGCCGATACGCGCCTCCTTCACATCACGCAGGTACTCGGCCACCACATCCCAGATCGGCGCGCCAGGAGACTGCGAGCCGACGGTGGCCCAGCCGGCCACCTTGTAGCTCTTGTCTGCCTCGATGGGGGTGCCGTCATCCAGCTGCATGGCGCTGACGCGGCTACCGATGCTGCCCGTGGGGTCGCAGACGTAGTCCATGCCGGAGACGCGTACCATGTCGCCGCCTTGCTGGTAGTAGGGGTCCTCGTTGAAGAGGTTGTCCATCACGTCCTCAAGGATGATCTTGATATCCGCGCCGGTCATCTCGCGGACGTAG
>JBFFSW010000021.1:0-10287 GCA_041572195.1 Thiohalomonadaceae bacterium
CTGGACAAGGTCGCCTTCCGCGCCAGCGTCGCCACCATCTTTCTGCTCGATGGCATGGGGCGTATCGTCGGCTACACCGCCTCCGGCTTCTACACCACCGAGATGATGTGGCTGCTGCTGGCCTCGCTGCCGGTGGCGGCGGCGGCCCTCTACGCCGGTGGCCATATCCATACCAGCATCAGCGCCGAGGGCTTCCGCCGCGCCATCGGCGTGGTGCTGATCGGCTCGGGACTGATGCTGTTGCTACGCTGAGAGGGATAACTTACAGTTCATAAGGGTATAGTTTGGTTAATGGAAAGGAGTCCGCATGGAGCAGGATCACTATCGCGTCGTTCTCAGCGGTGAACTGGTGGCCGAGCGCAGCGCCGACGAGGCGGCCGAGGCCTTGGCGAAACTCTTCAAGCAGCCCAAGGAGCTGGTTCTCAAGCTCTTTAGCGGCAACCCTTATCCGATCAAGCAGACCCTGCCCAGGGAGCAGGCGCGCAAGCTGCGCGAGCATATCCTGGCCGCCGGTGCCGAGTGCTACCTGGAGGCGGTGGGGGCCGCCAGCAAGGCCAGCTTCATCAGCGAGGATGTGCCGCCGCCGGAGCCGACCCCCAGGCCCACGGCCCCGGCCAAGGCCGTCGAGCCCGAGGCCGAGGCCGAGGACGAGGCGCTCAGCCACTCACAAGAGTGGTATCTCTTCGTCGGCCCCGGGGCTGACTACTATGTCGAACGTTTCGAGCAGTTCCGCTCCACCGGCGGTTACGCCTTCCGCTGGAGCTGGGCCGGATTTTTCTTCCCCGTCTACTGGGCGCTCTATCGCAAGATGTGGATGTGGGCGGTGCTGTTCCTCGGCATCAGCATGGTGCCCTTCCTCAATCTGCTCGCCTGGATTGGCCTGGCCGGCAGCGTCAACTACATCTACTACCGTCACGTGCAGGCGGAGTGCGACTTCCTGCGCAAGCGCCACCGAGGCGAGGAGCTGGAGCGCAGGCTGGCCGAGCGTGGCGGCACCCATCCGACGGCGGCCTGGGGCGCCGCGGCCCTGACCGTATTGATACTCTACCTCTCGGTGAGCACGATGACGGTCGGTATCGAACAGGCGATGGAGGAGCAACGGATGGAGTCGCGGGTCCGCGGCGAGTCCCTGCCCGAGGCGGTGCTGGAGACCCCACGGGGGCAGAACAGCTACGGCAAGATGAGCGCGCTCTATATCTCGGTGATGGTGGTGGGGATGCAGCGTGGGGCTGAGGGTATCGAGGGCATGGAGCTCGCGGAGCTGGCCGAGGCCGCCGCTCTGGAGGAGGGGGTGCTCTACGACGGCTGGGACGGGCAATTCGAATTGTCGGTGCGGGATGGAAGGGTGCGCATCACCTCGGCAGGCCCCGATGGTTACTTTGGCAACGACGATGACCTGGTCTTGGATCGGGGGCTGTAGCGGCGGATCGGTTCTCTGGCTTCTGTTAGAATCGCATCCCCCCTTTATTCAGCCGCGGAAATGACCATGGATCAGCCCCAGGATATCTACGACGATGCCGCCCGCCAGGCGGTGGAGCTGGGTAACCGCCTGGCCGATGAGCAGCCCGAGGCGGACCTGTGGGATATTTCCGATGGCCTGTTGGCCGGGGCGATCCACTACTGGCTCTACTCCCGCCAGCCCTGCGACGACGCCTTCTGCGAGGATTGCGCTCCCATCAGCACCGCTGAGCTACGCATGGCCGAACTGCTGCGCGAGATCCAGCGCATGGCCGAGGAGAGCGACTACTACCACACGCCGACCGATAGTAACGTCGGGCGGGCTTAATTCTCCTTGTTCTCCTCGCGCAGGGCATCGCGCAACGCGTGCCGCTGCTGGCGGTAACCCTCGGCGTCGCCGTAGTCGAGGAAGTAGGGGTAGTTCTCATGCATCCCCTGGCGTCGGCGGGCGTGCTTGATCGGGCACCAGAACTGTTCGGTGCGCGCGGCGATCACCCTGCAGTAGGCGATCAGGCCGTTGGCGTAGCCGCAGTAGGCGCAGTTCACCTTTTCGATGAGGTTCAGGTAGGCGAGCTGGTGACGGTCGATGACGATGAAGTCGCCGCGCCGTGCCCGTGGGATGCCGTAGAGGCGGAAGCAGACGGCCTGATAGAGGCTGGCGGTGAGGTCCAGCAGCAGTAGCGGCGGCAGCATGGCGAAGATGAAGGGGGTGGCGATGATATCGCGCCAGCTGCCACCGGCCATGTAGCGCAGCAGCCCCACCCGCATGCGCCGCTGAAAGCTCAGCGCTTGCGAGCTGAAGTAGACCCGCCGCTTTTCGATGTAGTAGTTGAAGCGCTTGCGCTGCTCGGCCAGCTCGGCCTCTAGTTCCGCCTGCAGTCGGGCGATCCCCTCCAGCAGTTTAGAGACCTTGTCGTCGAGCATGTGATACCCCTCTTTTGCTCAGGGTATCACGCGTGGTGCCGGTTTACCCGTTGGTGAGTTGCGCGCGGGTGAGGCTGACCACCCGATTGCGCCCCTCCTCCTTGGCGATGTAGAGCGCCTCGTCGGCGCGGCGGTAGAGGTCGTCGATGCCGATATCGCCCGACTCGCGCTCGCTGACGCCGATGCTGATCGTATAGTCGATGGTCAGCTTGCCGCTGAGCAGCGGGGTTTCGGCGACGTTCTCGCGCAACTGGTCGGCCAGGCGATGGGCGTCATCGAGACCGGTATCGTTGAGCACAACCGCAAACTCCTCGCCGCCGAGGCGGCCGAACAGGTCGCTCTGGCGCAGCTGCGAGGAGAGGCCGTTGGTGAAGTGGCGCAGCACCTGGTCGCCCAGGGCGTGGCCGTAGCTGTCGTTGATCTGCTTGAACAGGTCGAGGTCGATCATCAGCAGCGAGATGGGGCGCTGTTCTCGGCGGGCCAGGGCGAAGAACTTCTCGAACTGCTCGAAGAAGCTGCGGCGGTTGTTGACCTCGGTGAGCGGGTCGATGGTGGCCAGGTAGGTGAGTCGCTCGTTGGCCGCCTCCAGGTCGCGGGTGCGGGCGCGTACCTCATCCTCCAGCCACTCCTGGCGCTCGCGTTCGGTCTCCAGCAGGCGCGCCTTGTCCGACTCGATGCGCTCAATCATGGCGTTGAAGCGCCCCTCCAGCAGCTTCAGCTCGTTCTCGTGCTGAACGTCGAGCTGGATGCGGCGGTTCTGGATGTCATCGAGGTTGATCTCCCCCACCTGCTCGGCCAGGTGCTCCATGTGACGGCCCAGGTATTTGCGGAAGGCCCACAGGAACAGCAGCCAGAGGGCGGTGCTTTTGATGATGGCGTTGAGGGCGATCATCATGAAGCCCACCTTGACTCGGTCGATCACCACCGAGGCGTCGGAGTGGATGCGCACATCGGCAAGGAAGATGTGTTCCTTGTTGAACTGCCAGTGGATGGCGAAGTCGTGGTAGAGGTCGGGGCTGCTCTCCTGCTTGCCGATGGCGATCAGGTGTTTGCCGTTGCCGTCGACCACGCCGATACCCACCACCATGGGCAGGTCGTAGATGCCGTTGGCGATCGCCTCCAGCTGCTTGTGATTGAGCTGCCAGAGGGCGGTGGCCAGCGACTCGCGGAAGGTGGACTCGATGGTCTTCAGCTCACTGGCCACCGTCTGCTTGGTGTGACGGTACTCGACGGCGAAGTGGATGAGGGTGACCGTGAGGGTGAGGGCGAAGTAGATGCCGAACACCACCCGCAGCAGTTCGACCGAAATGCGGCTGCGCTTGAACAGGTCCATGGCTTAGCGCGGCACTTCGAAGTAGCGTTCGGTGTAGTGGCGGTAGATCGCCTCGTAGCGGCCGCTCTCACGCAGCGCCTTCAGCCCCTCGTTGAAGTCGTCGCGCACCTGCGGGTCAATGAACGCGGTGCGGTACTTGGAGGGCTGGAACAGCGAGAAGCGGTTGACGCGGATGTCGGCTGGCACCTTGCCCTCGGCGATCAGCTTGCGCTTGTAGAACTCGAAGATGGAGCGGTCCATCACCGCCACGTCGGTGCGCCCCATCAGCAGCATGTGCACCTGGGTCTCCTGGTCGGCGAACTCCTGGTAGCGGGGGTTGTCGGCCACCGCCGCGCCGAAGGCCTCACCCAGGTACTTGTGCGCGTACTGGAAGGCGATGATATCCAGACCGGCCAGGTCCTCGAAGCGCTCGATGTGCACCCGCCGCCCCGGGGTATCCAGGGCGAAGGCGAAGTTGTGGTACTGCATGAAGTGGTCGGAGTAGTGGGCGTCCTTGTAGCCGGAGCTGCGCTTGATGATGGAGGTGGCGTCCACCATCTTGTCGGCGAACATCGCCGAGCCGCGGCCGATGGGCAGGTAGACCGGCTTGACCGTGTAGCCCTTGAGCGCCAGCGCCTCGCCGACGATATCGATGACGATGCCGTTGTCGTGCTCCTGGATGACGTAGGGCGGTGTGCTACCGCTGAAGATCACCGAGATGGTGCGCTGGTCATCGGCGTGCAGGGGGCTGAACAGGAACAGTAGAAGCAGCAGCAGGGGATAGCGCGAGAGCACAACGTCGTCCTTGTTTGTAAGTGTCTGTAGGATTGCGCCGACATGATAGCAGGGTTCCGTGCCTCGTCGTAGGTGAACGAGGAGGCCGACGGTTGGGGAAAGGGGAGGCTTGTGGCTTAATGGTTCCATCGTTGGGAGGAGGCGGATATGGCCCGTGATGAGGATTACTACGAGCTGCTGGGGGTGCCGCGCGAGGCGGACGCCAAGGCGATCAAGAGCGCCTACCACAAGCTGGCGATGAAGTGGCACCCGGACCGCAACCCCTCGCCCGAGGCGGAGGAGCGCTTCAAGGCCATCGCCAGGGCCTACGCCATCCTCTCCGATCCGCAAAAGCGCGCCCGTTACGATGCCCAGGGGGCCGAGGGGGTGGCCCACTTCAGCGACGAGGAGATCTTCTCCGGCATCGACCTGGGGGACCTCTTCGGTGACCTCGGTTTCGGCGGCAGCGTCTTCGAGCGCATGTTCGGCGGCGGCCGCGCCCGCTACAGCGCCCGTCCGGCCCGCGGCCAGGACCTGCGGGTCTCCATCGAGGTGCCGCTGGAGCGCATCCTCGAGGGGGGCGCGGAGACGGTGCGGGTCAGCCACCCGGTGCTATGTCCGAGTTGCCACGGCTACGGCACCCGAAGCGGCCAGGCGCCGCCCGCCTGTCCTGCCTGCAACGGCAGCGGACGCAAGGTGGAGAGCCGCGAGGAGCAGCGCGGCGGTCAGCGGGTGCAGTACCAGCAGGTGACCGTCTGCCCGGTCTGTCACGGTCGCGGCACTCACATCGAGGAGCCCTGCTCCGCCTGTGGCGGTTACGGCCAGGTGGAGAAGGAGGAGAGCCTCAAGATCACCATCCCCGTCGGTATCGAGGAGGGGATCCAGCTGCGGGTGGCGGGTCACGGCATGCCCGGCGAGGGCCCCGATACCCCGCCCGGCGACCTGCACGTGGCGGTCTTTAGCCGTGCCGACCCGCGCTTCCAGCGACGTGGCGCCGACCTCTGGCGCCAGCAGACGGTGAGCGTGCCCGAGGCGGTGCTGGGTGCCCGGCTGCGAGTGCCCACCCTGGATGGCGAGGTCGCGGTCACCCTGCCGCCCGGCAGCCAGCCCGACGAGGTGCTGCGCCTGCGCGGCAAGGGGCTGCCGAGGTTCCGCGGCGAGGGGCGCGGCGATCTCAACCTGCGCCTGCAGGTGCATATCCCCGAGAAGCTGAGCGAGGAGGAGCGGGCGCTCTACCAGCGGTTGGCTGAGCTGGGGAAGCGGGACTAGTCTTAGCCCATGGCACTCCTACATTACGTCAACGCGCACCCTCTGGAAGGGCCCTACCCGGAGGGTTTTGTTCTGGTCGAGTTCGGCATGGGCTGTTTCTGGGGCGCCGAGCGGCTCTTCTGGCAACTGCCGGGTGTGTGGGTGACGGCGGTGGGCTACGCCGGGGGGCATACGCAAAACCCCAACTACGAGGCGGTCTGTTCTGGTACCACCGGTCATGCCGAGGTGGTGCGGGTGGTCTACGACCCGAGTGAGATCGGCCTCGATGCACTGCTGCGCGCCTTCTGGCAGGGCCATGACCCCACTCAGGGGATGCGCCAGGGCAATGACCGCGGCAGCCAGTACCGCTCCACCCTCTATACCTATACAGATGAGCAGCTGCGTCAGGCCGAGGCCTCGCGTGAGCACTATCAGGCGCGACTCTCCGCCGCCGGTTATGGCCCCATCACCACCGAGATTCGCCCCGCTGGACCCTTTACCTTCGCCGAGGGCTATCACCAGCAGTATCTGGCCAAGAACCCCAACGGTTACTGCGGCCTGGGCGGAACGGGGGTTGAGGTTTAGCCCCGCGCCCGCATACTAGCGGTATGAGCATTCCCGTTATCCACACCGCCATTCCGCAACGCCGCTACCAGATGGGCGAGTTCATCGTCACCGTGCTGGGCGAGATCGACAGCGGCGACGGCATCGATTACCTCTACATCCTCGCCACCACCCGCGAGGGGGAGGGCACCCCCAACCTCTTCGTCAGCGCCGAGCGCCAGGCCGGGCCCGGCGGCCCGGCGATGCGGGTGAGCATGCACGACGGCGAGCAGCTGTTGGGACGCGACGAGGCCTTCGCCGCGCTGGATGGATTCGTCGACCAGGGGCTGGCGGTGGTGCGCTCCATGCTCAACCTCAGTGATGAGGCGGCGCACCGGTTGATGTAACCCCCTCTTAATACTCCTCTTTGTCCTGCCACATCTCCGGCAGGAAACGCACCACGCGGTTGCGGCCGCGCTCCTTGGCCTGATAGAGGGCGACGTCGGCGAACTTGATCACCTGCCACAGGGTGTCGCTGTCGCCGGGGAACTCGGCCACGCCGATGGAGATGGTCTTGTGCAGGGTGGTGGTGCCCACCTGCATCCGGGTCTCCTCCACCGTCGAGCGGATCTTCTCGCCCACCGCCACCGCGTGGTCGGCGCCGCTGTCCTGGAGGATGATCATGAACTCCTCGCCGCCGTAGCGGATCACCAGGTCGGAGGAGCGCACCGCGTTGCGCAGGATCTTGGCCATGGTCTTGATCACCTTGTCACCGGCGTCGTGGCCGTGGCTGTCGTTGACCTGCTTGAAGTAGTCCAGGTCGAGCATAAGGATGGCGATGTGGCTCTTGCGGCGGCTGGTTCCGGCGACGATGGTGTCGCTGTACTCCTCCAGGAAGCGGCGGTTATGCAGGCCGGTCATGGGGTCGCGCAGGGTGGATTCGCGCAGGGTGTCCATCAGGCGCTTGGCCTCGATCACCGGCGCCGCCTCGCGCAGGTAGACGTTGATCAGGGTGAGGGCGTCGTGCAGCTTTTCCTCCTGCTCCGGCGGGGCGATGAGCTGCACCACACTGCCGACGGTGCCGGACTGGATGATAGGGATGCAGATGTGGCGGTAGTCGTTCTCCTCATCGCCGGGGGTGAAGGCGGTGCACAGCCCCGGGGTCTCGAGACCGTCGATGAGGTGGCCGGTGCGCCGCGCGCGGCAGGTCTCGGAGCGCACCATGATGTTGGCGTCGCACCAGTGGCAGCAGCCGGGGTCGGACTGGCCGTCCATCACCACCGGCAGCATGCGGTTTTTGCTGTTGCTTACCTCGTAGAGGGTGTAGTGGGGGATCTGGAACTCCTCCTCCAGCACCCGGCCCAGGCGCCGGTACACCTCCTGTTTGCTCTCGTCCTCCTCGATGGCCTGCTTGAAGTGGGCGGCATCCACCAGGCCGTCGACCATCTCCAGGGTGTTGGTGAGCAGGTTGGTGTCTTGTGAGGGCTTGCACTTGATCAGCTGCGCCACGTTGTCGCGGATGGAGCGCAGACCGCGCTCGAGGAAGGCGGTGAGCTGGTTCATGTCGGCGGCGATCTGGCCGATCTCGTCCTTGCTGCGCACCGGGATGCGCCGCGAGAACTCCCCCTCCAGGGCGGAGCTGACCACCCCCTGCACATCCTCGGCGGTGGCCACCAGCGGCCGGGTGATGCGCCGCAGCAGCAGCAGGATGAGCACCGCGAAGATGGCCAGTGCCGCTGTCATGGCGCCGACGGTGAGCAGGGCGTCCTTCTTCATGTGCCCCAGCGACATGGTCAGGTTGACCGCGCCCAGCACCGTGCCCTCCTTGACCTGGTGGCACTGCATGCAGTCGGGGTTGCCGAGGCTGGTGGCGATGTAGGGGATGGTGGCGCGAAACTGCGGGTCCATGCCCGTGTCGATTACCTGAAAGAAGGGCTCGCCGCTGGCCAGCACCCTGCGGTCGATCTCATCGACCATCGCCTCGCTGTCATTGCCGGGACCGAACTGATCGATGACGTGCTGGCCGCGTACCACCCGGGCGTTGTCCAGCCCCTGTACGTCGGTGATGCGCTGCAGCAGGTTGGCGCGCTTGTCGATGACGCCGTTGATCATCTCCTCGGTGAGGCCGACGCGGATGATCTCGGCGGCGGTGCGGGCGTGGTCCTTGGCGGCGGCGATGGAGAAGGCGCGGAAGGAGTAGAGGCTGACCACCAGCAGGGCGCTGATCAGGATGAAGATCAAAAGGGTGGAGAAGAGGGTGGCCTTGGCGGTCAGTCGCATCGGAATCCTTAAGATTTTCATTGGATGACGGGATCTCCTCGATACTACCACTATAAATAGGGTTAATGCACAGGCGTCCATGGGGCTTGCATTGGATGTCCGATCAGGCCAATTTATGGACTCATCCTTCAGCCTAACCTTAGTTATGCAACACGCCGACGGGCGCCTTCTCGAGGCGCTGATGGAACACAGCCGCGAGCTGGTGGTGATCACCGACGCCGCGGAGCGCATCCTGCGCGTCAACCCGCGTTTCAGCCGCGTGCTCGGCTACAGCGCGGAGGAGGCGTGCGGCCACGAGTTGCTCGGCCTGGCCAGCGGCAGCAACCCCGATTCGCTGCTGGACCTCATCGCCGCCGAGCTGGAGGCGGGGCGCGAGTGGGCCGGTGAGCTGTGGCTGCGCAGTCGCGATGAGAGGGTCTACCTCTTCGATACCCACATCATCCCGCTGGACGGCGGCGAGCGGCTGCTGCTGCTGCGCGACGTACTCGGCGATACCGAGCAGAACGACGAGTCGCTGCAGCGCGACCGCCTCACCGGCCTGCCCAACCGCATCCTCTTCCGCGACCGTATCGAACAGGCGGTGATCAACGCCCGCCGGGATAACAAGTCGCTGGCGGTGCTCAGCCTCGGTATCGACCGCTTCATCCGCATCAACGACGGCCTCGGTCACGCCTTCGGTGACGCCCTGCTGGCCGCCGTCGCCCTGCGCCTCTCCACCAACGTGCGCACCAGCGACACCATCGCCCGCCTCGGCGGCGACCGCTTCGGCCTGGCCATGGTGGTCACCCAGGAGAACGACTCGGTGCTGGTGGCCGAAAAGCTGCTCACCGCCATGAGCGAGCCCTTCGAGATCGAGGGCCAGGAGGTGGCGCTCACCGCCAGCGTCGGCATCAGCCTCTACCCCGGCGACGCCGAGGACGCCGACGGCATGATCAAGAACGCCGACTCGGCCATGCGCCACGCCAAGCGCAGCGGCCGCGACGGCTTCCAGTTCTTCGCCGGGGATATGAATGATAAGGCGCGCAAGCGCATCGAGCTGGAGAGCCGCCTGCGCCGCGCCATCGACAACGACGAACTGGTGCTCTACTACCAGCCCAAGGTGAGCGTGATCGATGGCGGCATCGTCGGCGCCGAGGCGCTGATCCGCTGGCAGGACCCCGAGCACGGCATGATCAACCCCGGCGAGTTCATCCCCGTCGCCGAGGAGAGCGGCCTCATCAACCCCATCGGCAGCTGGGTGATGGCCGAGGCCTGCCGCCAGAGCAGCGCCTGGCAGGCCGCCGGGCTCAAGCCGGTGTGCATCTCGGTCAACATCGCCGTGCCCCAGTTCCGCGACCCGCGCCTGGTCGAGCGCGTCGGCGAGGTGCTGGCCGAGAGCGGCCTGCCCCCCGAGCTGCTGGAGCTGGAGATCACCGAAAGCATGCTCATGGGCAACGCCGAGCGCACCATCGAAAAGCTGCACCAGCTGCGCGCCCTCGGCGTCAAACTCGCCATCGACGACTTCGGCACCGGCTACTCATCGCTCAGCTACCTCAGCCGCTTCCCCATCACCACCCTCAAGATCGACCGCGCCTTCATCCACGACCTGGAAACCAACCGCCAGACCGAAGAGATCGCCCGCGCCATCATCGGCCTCTCCCGCGGCCTGGATCTCGAAGTGGTCGCCGAAGGCGCCGAAAACGCCGCCCACATCAAATTCCTCCGCGACCAGGGGTGTGGGACGGTGCAGGGGTTTTATTACAGTCGGC
>JBFFSW010000022.1:0-10048 GCA_041572195.1 Thiohalomonadaceae bacterium
ATATGGATGCCAAGGGCTCCGGTGTGAAGTTCGTGGAGTAGAACGGGTGATCACTGCCGGAGCGATGGCTTTGATTGCACGATATGGGGAAACCGGTAATGCCTGAGCATCAGGAAATGATTAACGGTATTGCCTCGTCCTCCCCTGAGGCGCTGGGGCAGGAGCCGATCCCGCCCTCGGAGATTGTGGCCAAGCTCCCGACCATGCAACAGCAGCGCGTCCGTTTGGATGAGCAGGGCGATGCACTCATCGTCTCGCCCGGCCTGGCGGGCTACGCCGAGGGTGATGATCGCGTGCGCGATGAGGGCGGGCGGATTGTGATGAGCGGCGGCTTCAATTCCGATACCCCGTTCGTGCTCATCGCGATGGTAAAGATGAAGGGCTGGAAACGGCTCTCGGTTACGGGCAGTGACGAGTTCCGCCATGAGATCGCCCGTCGTGCCGAGGTGTGGGGCCTGGAGTTGGCCGATGATGACCTCAGGGAATATCTCTCCGCGGAGAGGAAGAGAGAGCGCCGCCGCGGCTGGCTGGAGGCCGGCATCGTCTACTCGGTGGTGATCGCCCTGGGGCTCGGCGTCCCCTACCTGATGATTACCGGGGTGGCGGCCGGATTTCTTTCCTTTATCGCTGACAATCCACTGGCCTCGGTGCCGCTGCTGTTCGCCATCGTCATCGTTATGCGCCTGATGTCTGGTTTAATCACGGGCCAGAGATAGTCCGCCCGGGGCCTCAGCCCGCTGCGGCGCTGTACTTTCCGGTGAACGATGGGCCACGATAAGGTACGCGTGCTATGCTCGCCTCTACCCATACCAAAGAAAAACTAAGGTCGAGTCATCATGGATAAATCGAAATACATCGCCCGCCGCGTCATCTTCGCCAGCGAGGGTGACAACGTCTCCCTGGTTGAGGGCGACAACCCGCACGACGAGGAGAACATGGCCACCCTGGATCTGTGGCTCGGTCTGGTGGTGATGCTGGCCGACGGCCAGAGCACCGTGCAGCAGCTCATCGATCATCTGGCCGAGCAGTACAAGAAGGGGGCCCCCGAGGACCTGGGCGAGATCGTCGAGTCGGCGGTGGTAAGCCTGCTGGAGAGTGAGGTGCTGGTCCTCTCCGATACCCCGGTGGAGCTGCCCTACTACCTCTCGGCCCCCGCCGAGCGGCTGGACCTGGAGCGCGCCCGCGAGGCGATCGCCGCCGACGGCTACCCCGGCAAGTAAGGTCCGCCAGGTTGGTGAGCGGCTATCTGGTGCCCGCCGCCGCCCATGAGGCGGTGGTCGAGATCAAGAAGAGCCGTTTTATCGCCCGTGCCGCCCAGGCCAGCGACCGTGCCGCGGCCATGGCCCTGCTGGAGCGCTCGCGCGCCGACTACCCGGACGCCCGCCACCACTGCTGGGCCTATCTCATCGGTAACCCCGAGACCGCCTCCGGCGCCGCCATGAACGACGACGGTGAGCCCTCGGGCACCGCCGGCAAGCCCATCCTCAACGTCATCCGCCACAAGGGCATAGGCGATGTGATGGTGGTGGTGAGCCGCTACTTCGGCGGCGTCAAGCTGGGGGCGGGTGGCCTCACCCGTGCCTACTCCAACGCCGCCGAGGCGGTGCTCGCCGAGCTGCCGCTGGCCGAGCAGCGGCCTCAGTGCGCACTTACCCTCTCCCTCGGCTTTGCCCAGGAGCAGCCGCTGCGCCACTGGGCTGAATGCCACGAGGCGGCGATCTCCGCGCTGGAGTACGGCCAGGGGGTGAGGGCGGAACTTGCCCTGCCCGAGACCCATCGCGAGGCGCTGCTGGAGTGGTGTCGCGCCGAGGGGATCACCGTAATTGACTAATGTCCGGGCAGCTTCTAGGCTGGGCCGAGCCCGAGATAATAAAGATAACGCTAAGGAGCCGTTATGAGCGATACCCCGGAGAAGGAGGACGACCTCCTCGATCTGGATCAACTCGACAACGAGATCGCCGACTCCGGTGAGGACGCGGATGACTTTCTCGCCGATCTGAACGACATTCTCGATGATGACGGCGGGGCCGAATCGTCGGGCGATGAGGCCGATCTGGAGGACCTTGATTCCCTCTTCGACGACTTCGACGAGGAGGCCGCGGGCGCCGATGCCGAGGCCGCCGAGGCCGCCGACGACGGCCTGGAGAGCCTGGACGACCTGCTCGACCTGGACGCCGAGGATGAGGGCGCGGCGGAGGCCGGCGGCGACGATCTTCTGGACCTGGACGACGACGAGCTGGACCTGAGCGGTGGCGATGACGCCGATGAGCCCGAGGTGGAGGAGCCGCTCGAGGAGGTGGCCGTCGCCGCCGCGGCCGCCGCGGTCGCGGGTGCCGCCGCCACCGCCGCCGCCCAGCCCGCCGAAACGCCCCGCGCCGCGACCGCCGCGGCCCCGGCCCAGCCCAGCCAGTCGGGCAGGCTGCCGCTGGTGGCGCTGCTGGTCTCGGTTCCGGCGCTGCTCATCGGCGCCGCCGGGCTGTTTATCGGTCTCTCGCAAGGGGGCCAGGTGGCCGAGCTGGAGCAACGCCTGGCCGAGAGTCGTCCGGCCCCCGCCGCCGCTCCGGCGTTGGACCCGCGCCTGGGCCCCGCCCTGGATGAGATTGAGGCGCTACAGGCCCGCGTCGGCGAGCTGGCGCTGCTCATCGAGGGGCCGATGAGCCACCTCAGCGAGAGCAACGAGACCGCGCTGGCGACGATCAACGAGCGCCTGGCGAAACTGGAGGAGGGGCTTAAGGCACCTGCCCCGGCAGCGGTCGCGCCAGTGGCGCGCAAGGCCGAGACGGTCAGCAAGCCGGTGGAGACCAAGCCGGTGGAGACCAAGCCCGCGGGCGGCTGGGTGGTCAACCTCATCTCGGTCAGCAGCCAGAAACAGGCCGATGTGGAGTATGCCCGCCTCAAGCGCATGGGTTACGACGCCGCCATCACCCGCGCCAAGGTGGGCGGCCAGACCTGGTACCGTCTGCAGATCCCCGGCTTTGCCGACTACCAGGAGGCCAAGGCCTACGCCGACAAGGCGCGCAAGCAGGGGCTGAGCAACGCCTGGGTGACCAAGGGCTAGGCTCGGTCGCCACAACGAAAAACGCCGCCCTCGGGCGGCGTTTTTTTTTTCGTGCGGGGAGGTTAATCCTCCCAGTTGAGGGTGCAGTCCAGCGAGCGCCACACCCGGTGCATGCCCGGCAACCCGTCCTCCAGCATGATCGCCAGCGGCGGGCGCTTGAGCGCGCGGTTGCGGTTGCGCAGCCAGAAGGGGGGCATCTTCGGATTGAGCGGGAAGACCACGTGCAGCGAGTGCTGGATGCCGATGATGTGCTTGGCGCAATCCAGGGTGTGGGCGTCGTCCGGCAGCGGCTCCCCCTGGCGCAGGCGACTGAGGTGGCGAGGCTTGCTCCCCTCGGGCAGACCCATCAGGGCGAACTGCTGCTCGTTGTTCAAGCCCCACTCCTCGAGGATGTTGATCACCTGGCGGGCCAGCTGGCCGCGCTCTTCTTCGCTCAGTTGGGGGGCTTCGTTGGACAAAACGTATCCTTGGGGGAGGCCGATAATTGTTTAGTAGATTGGTCAATTATGCGTGAAGGGGGCTTTGCGGTCAAAGTGCCGGGCTATAATGGGGCCCATGGAGATCATCGACGAACAAACCCAGCTGGACAGGGAACTGGCGGAGCATCCCGCCGTGCTGCTCTATTTCAGTGGTGAGCACTGTGGTGTCTGCCAGTCGCTCAGGCCGCGCCTGGAGGCGATGCTGGCCGAGGAGTTTCCGCGCCTGCGCCGCCTGGAGGTGAAGAGCGAAAAGAGCCCGGCGCTGGCCGCCGCCCACTCGGTCTTCTCCCTGCCGGTGGCGGTGCTCTTCTTCGATGGCCGCGAGGGGCAGAGATTCGCCCGCAGCTTCGGCCTGGGGGAGCTGCGCGCGGCCATCGAGCGCCCCTACGCCATGATCTTCGAGGCGTAGGCGTGGAGTATTTCCCCCACTTCCTCATCGTTCTCTTCCTGCTGATGTCCATCCCCCAGTGGTGGGCGCTCTACGCCTCGCGAAAGCTCAAGGGGCGCAAGGTCGGCACCCCGGAGCAGGGCCGCCACCTCTACTACTTCCACAGCCGCTACTGCCCGCCCTGCAAGCTCTTTCGGCCCATCATCGAGGCCTTCGCCGAGGCCCATCCGGGACGGGTGAGCATGCACGGCGTGGAGGAGGATGCGGAGCTGGCCCGGCGTTTCGGCGTGCGCGGCACACCGGCCATCGCCGTGGTCGAGGATGGGGTGTTGCAGGAGCTGCGCCTGGGCTCGCAGACACCGCAACGTTTACAGCGGATGCTGGAGGGCGAGGGCGACTAGTCCTTGAAGCGCTCGCGGATCGCCAGGAAGCGGTCGAGGTGGTCGAAGAAGAGGGTGACCAGGCGCGGGTCGAAGTGGCGGCCGCTCTGTTCGCGGAAGAACTCCAGGATCTCGCTCAGCGGCCAGGCCTTTTTGTAGACCCGCTCCGAGCCCAGGGCGTCGAAGACATCGGCGATGGCGGTAATGCGCCCGTAGAGGTGGATATCCTCACCGACCAGCCCCTGGGGGTAGCCGCTGCCGTCGTACTTCTCGTGGTGCTGGTGGGCGACGATGGCCGCCGCCTGGATGATCTCACGGCTGGAGCCCTTGAGCATGTCGTAGCCCAGGATGGTGTGGGCCTTCATCGCCTCGAACTCCTCGTCGGTGTACTTGCCCGGCTTGTTGAGGATCTCATCGGCGATGGCCACCTTGCCGATGTCATGCATCGGCGAGGCGATGCGCAGCAGCTCCTGCTCGTGCTCGTCGCAGCCGGAGAGCTCCGCCAGCAGCGCGGAGTACTCGGCCACCCGGCGCACGTGATTGCCGGTCTCGCGCGAGCGGGTCTCGCAGATGGTGCCCATGGTGATGATCACCTCGCGCTGGGTCGCCTCGATCTCCTGCTCGTGGGCCCGCTCCGCCTCCAGCCTGACCTCCACCTCCCGCTCTACGCGGTACTCCAGGTCGCGGGTCAGATCGGCCAGTTCATCGTTGCGCCGCTGGAGACCGGCATAGGCCTGCTCACGGGCCCGCTCAATGGCGCCGACCATGAGCGTCAGCGCGAGGATCTGACCGATGATGACGGCGAGGGCGTCGATATCCAGGTAGGCCTCGTTGATTCGCGGCCATAGCTTGATGGTGTTGGGTTCGCCGTTGTGGAAGGCGAAGACCATGACCTGGAAGAGGATCGCCACCAGCAGCCAGAATCCCGCCCAGCGGTAGCCCGCGGTGAGCAGGGCGATGATGGGGGCGAGGGAGAACCAGGCGGAGTGGGGGGCGTAGAGACCGTTCAGGCCCCACTGGAAGTAGCCGAGGATCAGCACCAGGATCAGGGTCAGGGTGTTGCCGATGACGGTGGCGGAGTGGTTTTTGTGGGTGTAGCCGAGCAGTGCCAGCACCCCGCTCAGTCCCAGTAGCAGCAGGCCGCCGTTGAGGTCGTCGTAAAACAGGTGCAGGCCGGTAAAGGCGATGGCGAAGAGGCTGATGATGGTCACCAGCAGGTAGGCCACGTAACGGCGCCTGTCCTCCGGGGTGCGGGCTTTCTGGATCGCGTTGATCTGGGCGTTGAAGGTGGAGAGCATGGTTCTACCGCCTTTCGCCTAGAGGCCGTTCAGCCAATCGATGACCGCATCCACCAGCGGCTCGTTGTAGCCGCCGAAGTAGTGGTCGGCACCGGGGATCACCTGCTGCGCCGAGTGGGCGTTGCCGCCCTTCTCCAGCATGGCCGCGCGCTCCGGGGCCATGCGCAGCACCGCCGGGTAGTCGTTCTCGGCGTAGATATCCAGCAGCGGCACGCTCAGCCCGGCCAGCGGAAAGGGGTGGGGCATGGGCTGTTTGTAGTCGGTGGCGCCCATGCCGATGCCGACGTAGGCGGCAACCTGCTCGTTGGCGTGCTTCGCTCCCAGCGCCTCCACCCAGTGCATGGCCATGTGCGCGCCGCAGCTGTGGGCGATGAGGACGATGCGCTCATTGCCCTGCTCGCGCAGATAGGCGATGGCCGCCTCGATGCGCGGCACCGCCTCGGGGAAGACCTCCAGGTAGTCGAAGTACTTGGCCTCCTTCTCCAGCACCGGCAGCTGGATGCTCATGGCGTTCCAGCCCGCCTCGGCCAGGCCCACGCGCAGCGGCAGCACCACGTTCTCCCACTCCGGGTTGAGGCCGCGACCGTGGAGGATCAGCGCCGCGCCGCGCACCTCCTCGGCCCCGCTCTCCATGTAGACGGCGAGGAACTCGTGACCGTCGGCCTCCAGGTCCAGCGGCTCGCCGTCGAAGATGGCGTCGACGATCTGATTCTTGATGCGCGTCTCGCGCTCCAGATCGGAGGCGCCGGCGGTGTTGGCGATGGCCGCGGCTAGCAGGGCGACGGCGAGTCGGCTGATCAACTTCATCTTCATGCTTTCATTATTAATGCGGTTGGTAGAGCACTCTACCGCAAGGGCGCGTCGCGGCAAAGTGGCGGGTTATACTTTCAGCGTTAGGGTGCGTGAGGGATGGGGGTGAGATGCCGAATCAGGCCATGGCGGCTCTGCAACAACGTATTGCCGAGGATTACCGCAAGGGGACGCTGCCGCTGCCGGCACTGCCGGAGGTGGTGCTGCGCATCCGTGAGCTGGCCGAGAGCGAGGAGTGCGACAGCGACAGCCTGAGCCGGGTGGTGCAGCTGGAGCCCAGCGTCGCCGGTCGCCTGTTGCTGATCGCCAACAGCCCGGCCTACCGCGGGCAAAAGCCCATCGATGGGTGTCGCGAGGCGGTTACCCGCCTGGGCCTGAAGGCGGTGCGCAATCTGGCCACCAGCGTGGCCCTGGAGGGGGTCTACCGCAGCGATACCCCGCGGCTCAAGGGGCTGATGCAGGAGAGCTGGCACCAGGCCACCCGGGTGGCGGCCCTCTGCCACGTGCTGGCTCGCCTCAATCGTGCCCCCAACCCCGAGCGGGCGCTGCTGTTGGGGCTGCTGCACAACGTCGGCCGCCTGGTGCTCTATCGTTACCTGGATCGTGAGCCGCGGCTGCTCGATGAACTCCCCGAGGGGATGCTGGAGCGCGGCGTGCACGGCCGCCTCGGCCGCCTGCTGCTGCGCAGCTGGGGTTTCGACGAGGGATTGGCCTCGGCGGTCGCCGGGGCCGAGAACTGGGGCTATGAGCACGAGGGCGAGGGCTTCGACGACCTGGACCTGCTGCTCTCGGCCCGCGCCCACGACCAGCTTGGCGAGTCGGGGGTGCCGTTGTTGCCTGAGTTGCCCGCCTTCGCCCGTCTGCCCATCAGCACCCTTGGCCCGGACGCCAGCCTGGAGCTGATCCAGCAGGCCGATGGCGAGGTGAACGAGATGATGAGGGCCTTGCGCGGGGAATGAAAAAGGCCGCCCGGAGGCGGCCTTTTTCGTGCGGGGCCGTGAGCCCTAGAGCGGCTGCTGGATGGTGAAGGCGCCGCGGATCTGGCCGGCCTGGTAGCCACGGGCCTGGTCGTCGGGGTAGAGGGCGTCGAGCTTGGCGCGGATGGGCTCGGCGATCTCGGTGCCGTGGCACTTCAGGCAGGGGCCCTTGTCCAGCGGCGGCATGCCCATGGCCTTCATATAGCGGAAGGTGGGCTTGCCCTCCACCTCGGTCACCTCGTAGAACTCCATCTTCGCCGGGTCCTCACCGGCGGCGCGGCGCTCCTCGAACTTCTTCAGCACCGCCTCCTCCCAGGCGTCGGGGGCGTTGGCCGGGTTACGGGTCTTGAGGGTGGTGCGGCCCACGTCCCAGCCGTTGGCCTCGGAGTGCTTGGCGGCGATGGAGGGAGCCATCATGTTGCACACCTCGATGGCCTTGGTGGGGCCACCGGCCTTCATGCCGCCGCCCAGGTGCTGTTTCAGCTCGCCCATGAAGGCCTTGATGACGACACGGCTGTCGGCGGCGCGTTTGTCCATCTCCTCCTGGCTCAGACCCTCGGCCTGGGCGACGCCCAGCATCAGCGGCGCACAGAGCGCGGCGGTAAGCAGTTTCTTCATGATCCTTACTCTCCTTTGGATTCGAACGTTGTCGCTATTGTTATGCTTATCGGTCAATCGCCCACCGTTATAGAACAGTGGGGGCCATAGCTCAAGTGCGCCCGGGTTGAACCGATGCCCCCGAGCATGGTCGATTAGGTGAATGGGCCGGATACGGCTATCATATGCCCGCTTGAGATATACACTTTTTGAGGAGAATCATTCCATGCTGCTGCGCGCCATTACCCTGCTGGGTCTGTCGGCCATCGGCCTCAACGCCTACGCCGCCAGTGCCGACTTCAACCTTCACAACAACGCCCTGCGCCTGACCTACGCCAGCGGCGTCAGCAATCAGAAGGGCCTGGAGGTCGATGCCGGCATGCTCTATCACGATTCGGGCGATGAGGCCTACCACCTGGGGGCCAACGTCACCGGCGAGAACTGGAGCGATGCGGGTACCTTTGACATCAGCCTGGGCGGTCGCGCCTTCTTCGTCCCCGGCACCGGTTACGACGCCCTGGCCTTCGGCGTCGGCGGTCAGCTGCGCTTCTCGCCGGTGCACCGCCTGGGTGTCGGTGGTCACATCTACTACGCCCCCGGCATCCTCTCCTTCCTCGACAGCGACGGCTACACCGAGGTGGCGGTGCGGCTGGACTATCAGGTGCTGCCGCAGGCCTTCGTCTATGTCGGTCACCGCAGCATCAAGATGGACGTGGATATCAACGGCAACAAGGTCAAGGGCGTAGAGCTCGACAAGGATGTGCACATCGGCATGAAGCTGCTCTTCTAGAGCGGTAGCGAGCTGGAATGAAAAAGGGCGGCCCAGGCCGCCCTTTTTCGTGCACGGTGTTTCGACTTAAATCAGGCGATCAGCGCCTGTTCCAGCTCGGCGAAGGTTCTGGCTACCTCGGTCAGTTCGATATTGAGCCCCAGCTGCTTGCCCATCTGCTTGGTGGAGAAGATGCCGCGGACGACCTGCTTCTTATTGTCGTCCAGGTCCACCACCAGGGCGTGCTGGCGGCCGACGCGCTTGAGGGTCTCGACGATGTCGCCGACGGTGGCGTTGTTGACGTCGACCATGTAGATCACCTCCAGCTGATCGGCCGGGGTCATGATATCGCGCACGTAGATGTCCTCGCGCTTGCCGCCCACCTCCTGGAGGTACTGCATCGGTCGCTCGCCCACCAGGTCGGTGGCGGTGATGATGCCGAGGATCTCGTTGCGCTGGTCGATGATCAGCAGCAGGCGCACGCCTGAGGCGATCATGCGTTCGTTGGCGTTTTCCAGGGTGCCGCAGGGGCCGATGGTGACCGCCGCGACCTTGGTCAGGTCGGTCATGACATCGACGGCGGGGCTCTCACTGGTGACACGTTCGGGCAGGCGCTGCGGCGGACGCATGAAGGTGACGTGGCTTCCGAGGCGGTTGTAGGAGAGAGAGTGAAACTGTTTCGGCATGGGAAGACTCCTGAGTTGTTATCGTAATGTGATGCCTACGCCTAATTAGATAATTCATGCGGGAGCGCTTTGCCATACAAATAATTTTGTCACCTCATTAACATAGTGAATGAAAAGTGATTGAGATAAAAAAAACCCGGCGAATGCCGGGTTTTTTTCGTCGCGGTTGAAGCGGCTTTAGGAGGCCATGTCCTTGAGCTTCTTCAGCGCGGTGGCCTTCACCGAGGTGCTGGCTTTCTTGGCGGCGAACATCATTTCCTCGCCGGTGAAGGGGTTGATACCCTTGCGCGCCTTGCGGGCGGGCTTCTTCACGCTGCGCAGCTTGACGCCCACCTCGGGGATGGTGAACTCACCGGAACCACGCTTCTTCATGTGACGCTCGACCAGCTCGGCCATGGAGACGAACACCGCAGCGACGTCCTTGCGGGCCAGACCGGTATCCTCGACGATGGCGTTGATGATCTGGCTCTTGGTCTGCTTGGTGGCGATGGCGGTGCCCTTCTTCACCACGGCCTTCGGGGCAGCCTTCGGGGCGGCCTTCTTGGCGACGGCCTTCTTCGGAGCTGCCTTCGGGGCGGCCTTCTTCGGGGCGGCCTTCTTCGGGGC